>NZ_JBALMS010000035.1:71099-137829 GCF_036962205.1 Bacillus sp. JJ664
TCACATTTACATTTACACGGATTACAATAACATCGTTTACATATCGGCTGTAATGGTATTAGACTGGGAATTTTAGGTGGTTGTGACAATTTTTACACCTCTCCTATATAATGTTTGTTCTCATTATTTTATTAATATAGGACAGAGTGGTTCTTATGGATTATAAAAATAAGCAATATAACTATAAAGTTAAATTAATATACTATTCATTCTTAAATTAAAACTTTAAAACTCTAATGATATATAATCTTTTTAAGCAATAGGCAAATACAAAGTTCCAATTACACCTCTATTTTTCTTATTTAACTATCCTGCCAGTTACTTCAAATAAAAACCGAAAATATGCATTACTTCTTTTGTTATAACAGAGTATCAGAGCTACTTTTCTAGTAAATGAAAAAAGACCTTCATTATCGAATAACCCCCTTTTCCTCGATAAATAAGCCTTTATCAAAAGTAATATTTTTTTCATTACTTTAAGGACACGTATGTAACCTAGGTTTGCATATAATATTAAACATCCCTCTTTGAACATACCCGGAGAGGTGAAGAGGGATGTTTCCTGTAATACGTGATCCGCAAGGTAATACAGGATTCAATAGATTATGTGAAAAAAATATAAAATTACACTGATCTCGAAAAATTAAACTTGGGGGAATTAACATCTACTTAATTTAGTTTTCTTCTTAAAAACGTACTTCTGTTAGTTCAATACGATTAATTATTTCATCTATCCTCGTAATAGTTCTTTTACTATGTAATTTATTAGTCTATTCAACCCTTGTAATGGAGTGTTGTTGTTCTATTTTACCGATTGCTTTGTTAGTAAGGACAACCTCAAAATTATTCGTGCCTTTATAGTATGTTGATTTAGGTTATTTGTTTGGGCGTAAACTTGGGGGAATTAAACTCAATGGTTTTTTAAAAGCCTACTTTTACTCGTTCAATATGATTAAATTGTATCTGTAACATTTTCACCTCTACCATTTAGTTTAATAAGAAAGCGGTCTTCTTAATTGAAGAATCGCTTTTCTTCAAGACAATTTAATAGCATGTTCAGAGAAAAACGAACCTACGTCAGTAGGAGGTGGGTTTATATTTACAGCTACAACTCTGCAAGTTGAAATTGCAAAGTTGTAGTTGGACTTATTGGTAAAGTACCTAACACTATGCCAAGACCTGTTTGTTCCACATTAAAATCTGCTGCAATAGAACCATTACCAGCTAAAAGATTCATTTTAGAACCGATCAGTGTATCTAGCAATTCTCTAATTGGTCTTTCACGACATTCACATTCGTGCCAAGAATCACAGTTTCCACGATAAGTTGTTGTAAAACGTTCTGCATAGGAAAAACACAGCAATCGCATAGAAACCTTCAATTACTCCAGTAGCACCTGTAGCTCTTTGTAATCCAGGTGCTCCTTTTTTTCCTCTTTTACCTCTTTCTCCTTCTTCACCTTCTTTTCCTCTTGGTCCTCTTGGACCCATTTGTCCTATTATTCTCAGTGTCAATTTTTGCACCTCTCTTTTAATTTCATACATTTTATCTTTCGTAAATTGGACAAGTTGGTTCATATAAATGCGAAAAACGAGTCGAAAAATAGTTAAAAAAAGTCCTTAACTCTTTAATTTTATAGCTATTTTTTAAAATTTCTTATGCAACTAAACTGCCAATTAGTTTAAGTACAATCCTTCACAAACTTCAAGACAAAGACAACATAAATTACCATTCAACTCCCTTAATTAGAAATGAATGAGCCATTTAGTTGAATAAGAAAAATCATATTTATTTGAAAATAATAGAAAAAGACTGATTCGAAAAATTTATGAATCAGTCTTTTTGTTTATTTAGGTTCATTCCGGAAAATTATGAAAAATATTCCGATTAATTTTGACAAAATTCCGGTTAATTATGAAAAATCACACTTCTATCCAACTTCACCACTATACTTCGTTTCTTCCTCAGGGAAGATGAAGCCTAGTTCATGGTGTTCTCCTTCGTATACAGCACATTGTGTAATACGGATTTCTGCGTTGAAGTCGATTACTTCAACCTTGCAGTATGCTCGGTTGATTTGGAGTGCATTGTAGAATTCATCTACGGTAGATACGCTTTGCCCGTTTACTTTTGTAATGCTTTCTCCTACGTGTATGTCCATTTTATCCGCTACTGAGTTTGGTAAAATGCCTAATACAATTAGACCAACAGCTTTTGATGTAAAGTATGATGGTGTATTAAAGTCTCTACTTTTATGAATATAGGAAATCGCTTCACGTCCAACAATTGCTATTGCAACTGTCACGAATGCTACAAATCCAACAAAGTAACTTACAACGGCACCAATGCAAATTAATAATGATAGTGTCACAATTTGTTTTCCAACCAGTTTGATTGATTCCTTTGGAACCATTCCTTTAATTAATTGGTAGAAACCAATCCCAAAAGGTACACATAAAATTGAATAACCACTATCTCCTAATGATAGAATTGGCCACCATGCAAAATCGCTCACAATTGTTCCATTTGGAATTAGTAAAAATAATGGTACGATCCAAAGTTTATTCGCTTCATGTGCACCAACTCTTTTACCGCGTTTACTTTCTACAAATAATGGTGATGTATGAATAGCAGCATTTCTTTGTACTAAAATCCCTTCTACTAACAGTAACAAGCTTAATAGAATTGTAACTGCTGGTAGCATTCCATTCATATCTTTTGGAACAACATTTTCTAAAATGGACAGCGATGGTACACCTTTATTTAGTAATGGAATCGCAATTAGTGCTAGTCCAATTGTATATGCAGGCGACATCCAACGAAATTGCAAAGTTATTGTACATAGAATTGTTATGACACTAATCAAGGTAACCATCTCAATTGGAATACTGATACCTACAAGTAATGAAACAACTGATAATAATGCACCTAAAAATAATCCATACAATAAAGATGTCTTCCATTCAAACGATACATTAAAAATACGTGTAGAAAAATGTTTTCGTTCTCTTTTTACACGTAAATACCCGCTGAATAATGCAGCGATAAAAAATAAATAAACAAATGGATGTAAAAATAATTTAGCAAAACCAACTAGTAATTCCGATATTACATTTGACCACATATCTTTCACCACCTTTTTTAAGATTTTATAGATTCATATATATTTATGTTATCGGTTTATATCATTTTTTTCAAAGGGAAATATATAATATACAACTAAAAAAGCACACTTTTCCCTAAAGTGTACTTTTCGACAAACATCTTCCATTCTCCTGCCTGGAATGTAGCAATGTAGCTATTTCCCGGGAATTATGTCAAAAGAGGACGAAAATCATCGTCCTCTCTCAAAATCAATCCTTATTCAGATACTAATTCTAAAGCTTCCTCTAACTGAACGTCATTCTTCTCATCACGTATTTTTTCAATTAAAGATGCTTCTAATTTTTCAGAAGTAAGTTGATCAAGTTTACCATTTACAGTAATGCCAACTGCTTTTTGATATTTTTTAACTGCCGATTCTGTATCTTCACTAAAATATCCATCTTCACGTCCAGGATCATACCCTAATCCTCTTAGCATGATTTGAGCTTGTTTAATATTTTCGTTATTTTCGTCATATTTAAATGTCTTCGATTTATCAATTGGTGTTGCATAGAAATAATCAGGTTGTTTTATTTCTATATCCGGCTTAATTCCTTTTTTATGAATCCAAGTACCATCCGGTGTTAACCATTTAAACTGCGTTAACTTTATGTTAGAACCATCCTTAAAGTCAAGTGTTGACTGTACTGTACCTTTACCAAATGATTTTTCACCAATTAGTTGATAATCTCCAGCTTCACTTAATGCTGCAGCTAAGATTTCTGCTGCTGACGCACTTCCTTTATCAATTAATACATTAATTGGATAAGGTTTCGCTTTATTTAATTTCGTATAATACTTCTCACGTTGACCTTCTCTATTTTCTACTTGTAAATATGGTTCATTTTTAACAACTAATTCCTCTAATACACCTTCGACAGCTTGTAAGTAGCCACCAGGATTACCACGTACATCTATTGTTAAGCCTTCAATATTTTGAGACTCTAGCTTATCTAATTCCTTTTTAAATTCATCAGCAGTCTTTTCATTAAATGAGGTGATATGAATATATCCAATTTTTTCGTTATTTACATTCTTAACTGAACCAAAAACTGTATACATTGGAATATCATCACGCTTAATGTTAAATGTGATCGGATCTGCGACACCTGGTCGTTTAATCTCAAGTGTTACATTCGTTCCTTTTTTACCACGTATTTTTAATACTGCATCATATTGTGATAAGCCTTTGATACTTTTTCCATCTACTGTAAGGATTTCATCTTTTGGTTTAATACCCGCTTTTTCAGCTGGAGAATTTTTAATCGGTGATACGATGATTAGTTTTTCTCCATCCTTCGATACTTCGGCTCCAATTCCTTCAAACGATGAACCTAATGACTCATGGAATTGCTGTGCAGTTTTTCCATCCATATAAGACGAGAACGGATCGTCCAATATCGTAACCATTCCTTGAATTGCACCTTCAGTTAATTTATCAGGGTCAATTTTTTTTACGTATTGATTAGCTATAATTTCATAAGCCTTTTGTATTTTCGCAATATTTTCGTCTTCAGATGCTTTTATTTCCTTGCTTTGTGTTAAATTTGAAACAATTGAACTTGTACTATTATTAAAAGCTAATGAGCCCACTCCAATTCCAACAACAAATGTTGCTGATGCAAGTAGTGCTGATGTTTTACGATTCATATAGAACCTCCTATCCGTTCGTGTTTGAACGTATCAATCTACTATTTAGTGTATGTATTGAAAAAGCATCACACAGACGTGCGATGCCTTTTCTGTTCTATTATATGATAAGCCTGTATCACTTATGTTTGCAAGTAGAACACTAATTAATAAAATTTTATTAAAAGGTTTTAATTATTTCGTAAGGTGTTGTAAATATGGAGATAAATCTAAACCTAACTGATTTGCAAGTCTTTCACCTAACTGTTCATTCGCACGGTAGAAGTTGCATACTGCGCGAAGCTTAATTTTCTCATCAACCGACTCAATATCTGCACTAATATTTTTAATAACAGTATCTTGTTCTTCTTTACTATATCTATTCCAAACTTCTCCCGCTTGCCCAAAGTCATTTGTTTTTTCTATTTTCTTACGAGCTGTTACACCATTAAGTGGTTGATCAACTTCTACATAAGCTGGATCTTCTTTAGGTGTATCTGAATAGCTGTTTGGCTCAAAATTAATTGGATGAGTTTGTTGACCAAATGGCATAGCCCCATCGCGTTGATTGTTCGCAACTTTAGCAAATGGGCAGTTAATTGGTAACTGTTGATAATTTGCTCCAATACGATATCTTTGTGTATCAGAATAAGAGAATAATCTTCCTTGTAATAATTTATCTTCAGATGGTAGCATACCAGGAACTAATACGCCTGGATTGAAACCAACAGATTCTGTTTCAGCAAAAACATTTTCAGGGTTACGATTTAAGATCATTGTTCCAACTAATTGACGTGGAATCACATCCTCAAACCAATCCTTCGTAGGATCTAGTGGGTCAAAATCAAAATCATCCATATCAGCTGGATTCAGGACTTGCACATATAGATCCCATTCTGGATAATCTCCATTTTCGATTGAATCAAATAAATCACGGCTAGCGTGGTTAAAATCATTCGCTTGAATTTCACTTGCTTCTTCAATTGAAAGATTCTTAACACCTTGCTTAGGAACCCAACGAAGTTTTACATATACTGTGTTTCCGTATTCATTAACCCATTTAAATGAATGAACACTTGAACCTCTCATTTGGCGATAGTTCGCTGGAATTCCTTCATCAGAGAATAAATGTACTAGCATATTTGTTGTTTCTGGCGTTAAAGACCAGAAATCCCAATAACGATTACCTGTTTGTAAATTTGTCCTTGGATCTGGTTTTAATGCATGAACCATATCAGGGAATTTCATAGCATCACGAATAAAGAATATAGGTAAGTTATTACCAACGAAATCGTAATTTCCATCTTCAGTATAGAATTTCACTGCAAATCCACGTGGGTCACGTAATGTTTCAGGTGAATGCATACCATGAACCACCGTTGAGAATCGTGCAAATACTGGTGTTTCGGTCCCAGCATCCTGTAAGAATTTTGCTTTCGTATATTTCTTCATACTATTTTTCGTAATAAATACACCATGTGCACCTGCACCACGTGCATGAACAACACGCTCAGGGACTCTCTCACGGTCAAAATGAGCTAACTTTTCAATCAGTTGATAATCTTCTAAAAGAGTTGGGCCTCTACGTCCTGCAGTTAATGAATTTTGGTTATCTCCAATTGGAACACCTTGATTTGTTGTTAAGCAATTATTTGTCATATTTTGTCTCCTTAATTAGAATTATTATTATTTAGTATTAATTATATGATAATGTAATCTAGAATGAAAATCAATATTAAACTATAATTATTATAAACTAGGAAAAATTTAGTAGATTTCACCACCTCTTTGCTATGTATAAAAGGTACTAAATGCTTATTTCTGCCTACAAGTAACCCTGTCTATTTATATCTATTTCAATGGTTTATTTTTTAGCATAAGAAATTAATAAGAACTTAAATGAACACAAAAAACCTATCCCCAATGATTTGGAGATAGGTTCATAGAATGATATTAGAAATTAATATATTTTTGTGGATCAACGGCATTAGATTTGCTAGCATTCCATTCACCCTTATGAAGTTCAAAGTGTAAATGCTGACCAAATGAATGACCTGTGTTACCCATAAAACCAATTTTTGTACCTTTTGAGACAGATTGTCCAGTTGACACGTTAAAGCTATCTAAATGCGCATATACCGTTGTCCATACTTGTCCACCAATATTATGTGTAATAAACACACAGTTACCATATGATGAAGAAGTATAAGCTCTGATTACAACGCCATCACCCGCTGAAACAACAGGAACTGTTCCACTACCTGCTATATCAACTCCATCATGGAATCCTCCACCATCGAAAGATCTGTTACCAAATCCTGAAGAAACATAGCCTGCAGCTGGTCTTGTAAAGTTTCCGCTTGAGATTGGTGGCGTACTTCCCCCTCCGGAGTTTCCTGAATTACCAGAACCACCATTTGAAGGTTTGTTATTATTTTTCTCTTTCTCTCGTTCAGCTTTTAATCTAGCTTCTTCTGCAGCTTTTCGTTTTGCTTCTTCTGCTGCTTTTTGCACTGCAATTTGCTGACTAGCTAGTAACTCATCCTGCTCTTTTAAATTTAATACGTCTTCATGCGCTTCTTTTTCTTGTTCTTTTAGAGACGCCATTAAATTGTTTTGTTCATTTACTTGGTTTGATAGTTGCTTATTTAAGCTTTCTAAATTCGCCAAATCTCGCTCCATTTTTGCTTGTTTGACTGTCATTTCATCTTTTTTACTGTTTACGATTTTTAAATCTAAGTTCTGCTGTTTAATAATATCTTCATCTGCAGACATGATGACTTGTACAGCACTCATACGTTGAACTAAATCTCCGAAACTATTAGATCCCAAGATGACATCGATATAAGATAACATTCCGCCAGACTTTTGAAGCGATCGCATTCTATCTTTTAATAATTCTTGTCGAGACTCAATGCGTTTCTCAATAAACTTTATTTCTTCTTTAAGTTTACTAATTTGTTTTTCCCCACTATTAACTGCATCCTGTGTTTGGTTAACTTGACGTTTTGTATCTCGCATTTTTACGTCAAGCTGTTCAAGTTTTTTAACAACATTTGCTTGATCTTGTTGTAAATCATCAATCTTGTCATTTGTTGCTTCTGTCTTTTCCTTAACCTCACTACGTTTCTTTTCGATACTGTCAATTTGTGTTTGGTATTTACTCTCAGCAAAAGAAACGGATGGGATGGCCCCGATGATGAAAGTACTGCTTAACACCACAATCATTACTTTCGATTTTTTATTCTCTTTCATCTAAGATCCCTCCTTATGTATATAGAAAAGCTTTAGTACCTTAATCAACTCAGCTAGACGTTAAAAATAGACACTAAAGCTCATCATTTCATTACTCTATTAAAACAATAAAACTTTTCAATGCATTTATATTATTTACGTAAGAATTTTCGAATTGACATGACACTACCCCACATACCAATAACAGCGCCGATTCCAATCAGAATAGCTGCAATTTGATAAACAAATGGTGAGAAAGGAAGTAATGTAAACATTGTTCCTGCTAATTTTGGCATTAGCATATTGTAAACAACATTATAGCCAGTTAAGATTAATGCGATTGGTAGTATCGCTCCCATAACGCCTAGTAGTAATCCCTCTAAAAGGAATGGCCAACGAATAAAGTTATTTGTTGCACCTACTAATCTCATAATCTCAATTTCACGTCTTCTTGCCATAATCGTAATTTTGATTGTGTTTGAAATTAAGAACATTGCAGTGAACAGTAGACCAACAATTAGTACTAAACCAATATTTCGACCAACTGAAACTGCATTAAACAGTTTTTGAACTTGTTTTTTGCCGTAAATAACTTCATCGATATAATGAAAACCTTCAATTTTTTTCGCAACTGGCGCGATTTTATCAGGTGAATCTGTTTTTACAATATACGTATCATTTAATGGGTTTTCTTGTTCGAAAAGCTCAAACGCTTGTCCATCTTGACCCATACTCTTAATCAAGTTATCTAATTCTTGATCTTTTGACGAGAATTTAACTGTCGTTACATGATCAATTTTTTTGATTTCATCTTTTAAAGCTCTTTGTTGTTCTTTAGTAGCCGTTAAATCAACTAAAACACGTATTTCAACGTCTTTTTCTAGAGTTGTCCCGATATGGTTAACGTTTAAAATGACAGTTAAAAATACACCAACAAGCATTAAAGTAACCGCAACAGCACTAACAGATGCAAACGTCATCCAGCCGTTACGTTTTAAATTTCGAAGTCCTTCACGAACATGTCTTCTCGCAGTTCTAGCTTTCATAACCGTACACTCCTCTCGCTTGGTCGCGTACAATTTTTCCGCCTTCAATTGCAATAACACGTCTCTTTAATTTATTTACAATATCCTTATTATGTGTAGCCATTACAATAGTTGTGCCACGATCATTAATCTCTTTAAAAATATCCATGATCTCCCAAGTAGTTTCAGGGTCAAGGTTACCTGTTGGCTCATCGGCAATCACAACTTTTGGTTTATTAACGATTGAACGAGCAATCGAAACACGTTGTTGCTCACCACCAGATAGTTCTGTTGGTAAGAAACGAGCTTTATGTTTTAACTTAACAAGATCAAGTACTTCCATAACTCTCTTCTTTATTGTTTTCGGATTTTCTTCTATAACTTCAAGTGCGAATGCAATATTTTCATAAACAGTTAAAGTCGGTAATAATTTATAATCTTGGAAAACAACTCCTATATTTCTACGTAATATAGGTACTTTGCTATCCTTCATTTGTGCTAAATCAATACCATTAATTAATATCGTTCCTTTTGATGGTTTTTCTTCACGATACATCATTTTAATGAAAGTCGATTTCCCAGCTCCACTAGGTCCAACGACATATACAAATTCACCTTGGCGAATTTTTACATTAATACCATTTACCGCAAGAACACCATTAGGATACGTCTTATAAACATCTTTTAATTCAATCATGACATTCTCCTTATAGTAATTGTTCCTTATTATTTATATATCGAATCGGATAAGATCCATTTTATTGATGTCTTAACTTAATTTTTCACGAGCTTTCTTGCTTACTGATCCATAATCCCAAATCTGTTCTAATCTACATAATTCGATATTTTTCTGCTAAGCTCCTCTATTATACCATTTTAAAATTGTCAATACTGATAAATTTATGTTACATTTTGTTTAATAGTCAATATTTATTTCGACCCATTTCTCATCACTCTTTTAACAATAGTGGTATTTGTAATATAAATGAAAAAAACAGACCAATTCTAATTAATTAGATAATTGGTCTGTTTTTTTTATTTATTTCTTAGTTGCTAGCCATTTCGCAACACTTTTTGCGTCATTTCCTTCAACTACACCACCAGGCATCTGTCCTCTGCCCTCATGTATGATGTTTTCAATATCTTGTTCAGAGTACTTTGCACCAACCGTTTTTAACGATGGTCCAATTCCACCTTCAAGTTGTCCACCATGACAGCTTGAGCAGCTTTGTTTGAAAAGTTTTTCTCCAGCACTAGCTGATACAGGCTCACCAGTATCCTTATTACCAGCATTATTATCTGAACCACAAGCTGCTACCGTTAACAGCATTCCACCAGTGACAAAAGCAAGCAGTAGCTTTTTCACAAAAATCGCCCCTTTAATAAACCCAATAAGTCTTATACTTTTAGTGTACTACTGATAGGATGTCACAATTTTTCCTTTTTATGTCAAATTTGTGAAACCTTCGCCAAGTACTTCAGTTGCATCAACTACAGTTATAAAGGCATTTCTATCAATAGATTGCACAATATCACGTAATGTTATAAATTCTGATTGGTCTAAAACACACATTAATACAGGGCGGTTTTCATTCGTATAACCACCAACCCCACTTAATTTTGTTACACCTCTATCTAACTCGTGCACGATTGCATTGGTAACTAGTTCTTCTTCAGAAGTAATAATTAATGTCATTTTTGATCTAGCTAGACCGATTTGTACTAAGTCAATTGTTTTACTTGTTACAAACAATGCGATTAATGCGTACATACCACTTTCTAAATCAAATACGATTGCCGCTGTTAATACGATCAATCCATCGATAAATGCTACACAAATACCAAGTGATAATCCTGAATATTTATGAACAATCTGAGCTGCTAAGTCGGTACCTCCCGTTGATGCTTTTCCACGGAATACAATCCCTAGACCTAATCCAATACAAAGTCCACCAAAAATCGCTGCTAAAAGTGGATTATCCGTAGCAGGGCTTAAATCTTCCGTTAAAAGAACAACAAATGGTAAGAAGATTGTACCAACTAGTGTTTTAATGCCAAATTGACGACCTAATAATACAACACCTGCTATAAATAAAGGTATATTAAAAGCCCATTGTACAATTGCTGGTTTAAAACCAAGTGTACTTTTTAGGATTGTAGAAATACCGCTTACTCCACCTGATGCGATATTATTTGGTAATAACAAGACACTAAATGCAATAGCAATAATTGCAGAACCTATTAAAACAAAAAGATAATCAAAAAACGTCTTACCCCACCCTACGTATAAAGTGGTTCCATACTTTACTTTCCTCAATGTAATCCCCCAAACTTTCTCTAGTTGATAATTTTAAATTTTGTAACCTTATATAAGGTCTATATCTCTATTTTTTATTAATCAAAAGACTAAAAGCTTGCAACTTAATGAATGAAAATGTACTTTTTAATTTTTGTTAAAAAAATATAAATGCAATATTATTTACATAATCCCCAATATAGCTAGTTGCTATCTCCCTAGAGAGAAAACATCATAAAGAGAACATCTTCAATAAGAAGATGTTTACTTTGAAAACTTCAGTAAAACCTCAATAAAATGGCTGTTAAGAACGCAAACTTTCCCCTGTATTCTTAACAGCCAATTTTTTTAAACTTATCTATTTACATTAAATTTTAGAACGTAAGTAAGCATCGATAAATGGATCAAGTCCACCATCCATTACAGCTTGTACATTACCTACTTCGGCACTTGTTCGATGATCTTTAACCATTGAATATGGGTGGAATACGTATGAACGTATTTGGCTACCCCAACCAATTTCTTTTTGCTCGCCACGAATTTCATCTAGTTGAGCTTGTTGCTCGTCTAGTTTACGTTGATATAATTTAGCTTTTAACATTTTCATTGCTGATTCACGGTTTTTGATCTGTGAACGTTCAGATTGACATGTAACAACTGTGTTCGTTGGAGTGTGGGTGATACGAACCGCTGAATCAGTTGTATTAATATGCTGACCACCCGCTCCACTTGCACGATACGTATCAATTTTCAAGTCTTCTGTACGAACTTCAATTTCAATTTCCTCATTGAATTCAGGCATAACTTCACAAGAAACGAATGAAGTATGTCGACGACCAGAAGAGTCAAATGGAGAGATACGTACTAAACGATGCACGCCTTTTTCCGCTTTTAAATAGCCATAAGCATTGTGTCCTTTGATTGCTAAAGTAACACTTTTTATTCCAGCTTCATCACCTGGTAAGTAATCTAAAGTTTCTACTTTAAAACCACGCTTTTCAGCCCATCTAGTGTACATACGTAGTAACATTGAGCCCCAATCTTGTGACTCAGTACCACCTGCACCTGGGTGAAGTTCTAGTATTGCATTATTTTTATCATAAGGCTCACTTAATAATAGTTGAAGTTCAAAATCATTTAGTTTAACCGTTAAGACTTTTACTTCAGAAACTAACTCTTCAAACAGTTCATCATCGTTTTCTTCTTTCACTAACTCATATGTTAATTCAAGATTTTCATAGCCGTCACTTAAATCATTGAACTCATTAATGACTTCTTTTAAACCACTTACTTCACTAATTACGACTTGAGCTGCTTTTTGGTCATCCCAGAATGTTGGTTCCGACATAAATGCTTCAAGTTCGTCTAATCTACCTTGCTTAGTTTCTACGTCAAAGAGACCCCCTAAATGCTTGAAGGCGTTTCGCCATCTTTTCTAATTCTTGCTTTACTTCTACTAATTCCATTACTTACACCTCAATTAAAATTTTATGAACAATAAAAAGCAGGTAAAGACAAGTAATTAGGAAGTGTAACCATTAATCGTTACACTGATTTCCTAATAACTACTTGCCCTTGCCCCTTTTTCATACAGTATCTATACTATTAGATTCCTTTTCCGTGGCAGTTTTTATACTTCTTACCTGAACCACAAGGACAATCATCATTTCGGCCAATTTCTTCGCCTTTTACAACTGGTTTTTTCTTCACTTCACCTTCATCAGTTCCTACGTGAATTGCTTCACCTTGAACTGCTTCACGTTCAACATCTGCTTCAATTTCAGCCTTCATAATGATACGAGAAACTTCTTCTTCAATAGAAGCAATCATTTCTTCAAACATTGCGAAGCCTTCCATTTGATATTCGCGAAGAGGATCGATTTGTGCATATGCACGTAAATGAATACCTTCACGCAGTTGATCCATTGCATCAATATGAGCCATCCACTTACTATCAACAGTACGTAATAAGACAACTTTTTCAAATTCGCGCATTTGTTCAACTGGTAAAAGTTCTTGTTTTTCATCGTAACGTTCAAATACTGCCTTTTGAATTAGTTCAACCATTTCATCCGGCTCAATTAAACGTAATTGTTCAACACTAATTTCATCTTCATTTAGTAATGTAGCTTCTACGAAGTCTACAATACCTTCTAAGTTCCACTCTTCTTGAAGTTGTTCATTAGGTGTATGAGCTGAAACGACACGATTAATCGTTCCTTCAATCATGCTCTTCACAATTGGTTGTAAATCATCTGAATCGATTACTTCAGAACGTTGAGCATAGATTACTTCACGTTGCTGACGCAATACATCATCGTATTGTAATAGTTGTTTACGAGCATCAAAGTTATTACCCTCAACTCGTTTTTGTGCAGATTCCACTGCACGAGAAACCATTTTACTTTCGATTGGTTGAGAATCATCTAAACCTAAACGGTCCATCATAATTGATAAATTATCTGATCCAAATCGGCGCATTAATTCATCTTCCATAGAAAGATAGAAAGTTGTAACCCCTGGATCACCTTGACGACCAGATCGTCCACGTAACTGATTATCAATACGACGGCTTTCATGACGCTCGGTACCAATTACTGATAATCCACCAAGTTCACGAACACCTTCACCTAATTTAATATCCGTACCACGACCAGCCATATTCGTTGCAATCGTTACAGCACCTTTATGACCTGCTAATGCGATAATATCTGCTTCACGCTCATGGTTTTTTGCATTTAATACTTCATGCTTAATCCCTTTACGTTTTAATAACTGAGATATTAATTCAGATGTTTCAATCGCAACAGTACCAACAAGTACTGGTTGGCCAGCTTTGTGACGCTCTGCTATCTCTTCTGCTACGGCATTAAATTTACCATTCATTGATTTATAAACTAAATCCGCCTTGTCAATACGAGCAATCGGACGGTTTGTCGGAATAACCAGTACATTCATATTGTAAATGTTACGGAATTCTTCCTCTTCTGTTTTCGCTGTACCAGTCATACCAGATAACTTTTTATACATACGGAAATAGTTTTGGAAAGTAATTGTAGCAAGAGTCATACTTTCATTCTGAATTTTTAAACCTTCTTTTGCTTCAATCGCTTGGTGTAGACCTTCACTGTATCGACGACCTTTCATTAATCGTCCAGTAAATTGGTCAACGATTACAATTTCACCGTCTTGAACAACATAATCAACATCATTCGTCATCGTAACGTGTGCACGAAGCGCTTGATTAATATGATGGTTTAAGTTCACATTTTTTAAATCAAATAAGTTTTCAACGCCAAACGAACGTTCAGCACGAGAAATACCATCTTCGGTTAATAATACAGATTTTGTTTTTACATCATACGTAAAATCTTGATCCTTTTGAAGCATTCCTACAAAAGCATTTGCTGCAATATAAGCTTGAGCTGATTGTTTTGCTTGTCCAGAAATAATTAAAGGAGTACGTGCTTCATCTATTAAGATCGAGTCAACCTCATCAATAATTGCATAGTTTAAAGGACGTTGAACTCGTTGCTCAGCGTAAACTACCATGTTATCACGTAAGTAGTCAAAACCTAATTCATTGTTTGTACTATACGTAATGTCACAAGCATACGCTTCACGTTTTTCATCTGATTCCATACTATTTAAATTTAAGCCTACAGATAGACCTAAAAATTCATATAATTGACCCATTTCTTGCGCATCACGGCTAGCTAAGTATTCATTAACTGTAACAACGTGAACACCTAAACCACTTAATGCATTTAAGTAAACCGGTAAAGTAGAAGTTAATGTTTTACCTTCCCCAGTTTTCATTTCTGAGATATTACCTTCGTGTAATGAAATTCCACCTAACAACTGAACAGGATAAGGAGTCATACCAAGTACACGAGTTGCACCTTCACGAACTACCGCAAAAGCTTCAACTAGAATATCATCAAGCGTTTCACCTTTTTGAACACGTGCTTTAAACTCATCTGTTTTTGCTCTTAATTCATCATCTGATAATTTTGCATACTGATCATGTAATGCTACAACTTGATCAACCTGCTTTTGCATTTTATTTAATTGTCGTTGATTAAGGTCAAACACCTTTTTTATCATTCCAAGCATTCGTAACGCTCCTCTATTTTAAAGTCATAAACAAATGTCTTAATTAATTAGATTTAGATACTATTTCTAATTTTATCATTAAATGAAGATAAGTGACAACCTTATGGACACATTGTACCATTAGAATTGTTTAATTCTTTCGAAAATAATCGTTTTCATTAGTATTTTCACATCATTAAGATGACAAACTTAAATAAAACTCTGTTAAAAAAGAAAGTTGACTTCCTTTCCAGGTACTTCGCTTTCCATGGGGCGTGACTTGAGCCTCGGGTCCACACAATGTGGATCATGCATGCGTTACGACAGGACGTCGTGGTTTTAGGATGCCTACCTTGCTTGGCCTCCGGGGTCTCAAGTTTCCCGTATCTCCCATAGGAGTCTTCGCACCTTCCATTCCAATTACTCTCGAACCGACTATACTCTTTTCATACTCTTAATGTATTTAGCTAAAATCAACAATTAAAATTAACAAAGCCTAAAAATAAACAATAAACAAATCTAAACAAAAAAGGACTAAGCAAGAAAAATCTGCTTAGTCCTGTTCACTCTATTATTCTATTATTTTGCTTCAATCAATCCATAACGACCATCTTTTCTTGAATACACGATGTTCGTTTTATTCGTTTCACCATTTAAGAATACGAAGAAGTTATGGCCTAACATGTTCATTTGTAGAACTGCTTCCTCTGCATCCATTGGTTTTAAATCAAATTGCTTCGTACGAACCAATTCAATTTCGTGTTCTTGATCCTCAACTGCAACTGCAGCTTCAGAAGATGTCGCAAACATATATTTTAGAGATCCTTTTTCACGAAGTTTGCGGTTTACTTTTGTTTTATGTTTTCTAATTTGACGATCCAGCTTATCAATAACTAGATCAACAGCTGCATAAAGATCAGCATGTTCTTCTTCTGCACGTAATAACATATACGTACCTGGAATAGTGACTTCAATTCTTTGCTTGTCGTGGAATACCTTTGCGTTTACTCGAGCTGTTAGATCCTCATTAAAATGACGATCAAAACGTGATAATTTCTTTTCTACGTATTCACGAATTGCTGGAGTAATTTCAATATTTTCGCCTCGGATGTTTAGCATCATATGGGTTTCCTCCTTCATCAAGCTCCAAAAATGAAAGCTGTCTATACTTATATTCTACACTAGTTTGATATATTCCTTCAAAGAATATTTGTCCAATATCAGAACTTTTTTATCTTTACAAGAGATTATATTTAAAGATTTCGTTAAAGATTCACTGTATTTTTTTCCAAGTAGCAAATATAGAAGAAACTTTTCCAAACCGTCCAATAACACCTAGGGACTAGGCTCAGAAAACAAGTTTAAAACAAACAAAGGCTTACTCAATTGAGCAAGCCTTTGTGTTCCGAATCTATATAAGCAAATATTTACTTATTAACGGATATTAGATTTTAGTTACGTTAGCAGCTTGAGGTCCACGGTTACCTTCAACGATTTCGAAGCTAACTGCTTGGCCTTCTTCTAAAGATTTGTAACCATCAGCATTGATCGCTGAGAAATGCACGAATACATCGTCTCCATCTTCGCGCTCGATAAATCCAAAACCTTTTTCTGCGTTAAACCATTTTACTTTACCTTGCATTCAAATCCATTCCCTTCAGTCGAAAACTTGTGAATCTTCTCCACAATTCAACTATACATCAAAAAAGTGGGGCAAGTCAAAAATGTCTTGTCGCCTTTTTTTCCGACAATTCGACAAATTCCAAATTCAAGATAAAAGGGTTAAAGGAATGGGTTGGACACAGTAAAATCCAACCTTACATTTCCCTTAACCCCTTATTTGACAAGCATTTTACACCTTAAATCGATAAGGTACTGTCGTTACTATTACGCTTCGTTTATGCAGTAAATATGCACGAAGTAATAAACTAGATTGATTATGCAAAACATTATGCCAGTTTTTCTTAGTAATAAATTGTGGAATTAAAACAGTAATTTCAAATCCATTTTCATGTGCTTTTGTTTCCATTTGATCAATTACTTTTAATAATGGTCTAGTAATTTCTCGATATTCAGAATGAACAACAATTAGCTTTACATTTGGATTCCAAGCTTCCCATTTATCTCTCATTTGTTGTTCACTTTCTTTATCAAATGAAATATAAACTGCGTAAACCTCATCTGCTATACCTTGTGCATACTGCATCGTACGCTCTACAACTTTTGTAATACCAGCTACTGGTACAATCATGATATTCCCTTTTATTTTTTCAGGTATATCATTATTTAATCTAAGCTGATCTCCCACTGCCTCATAATGACTTCTAATTCTCAAGAATAGATACACGATGATTGGTAAGAAAATAAGAATTGACCAAACTTGACTGAATTTAGTTGTTAAGAAAATAATTGAAACTAATGCAGAAATTAATGCACCAATTAAATTTGTGATTAATTTAGGGAACCAATTTGCCGGTTTTTCTCTTAACCATTTAATAACCATACCTGTTTGAGAAAGTGTAAATGGTATAAATACACCGACTGCATATAATGGAATCAATTGCTCTGTTTTCCCTTGGAAAGCAATGATTAAAAGAATTGATGCAACACCAAGTGTGATAATTCCATTTGAATAACCTAAACGATCTCCACGAAGTAAATACATTCTCGGCATAAACTTATCACTTGCTAAGTTGTAAGCAAGTAATGGGAAAGCCGAAAAGCCTGTATTTGCTGCTAATACAAGAATTAACGCTGTTGTTCCTTGAATGAAGTAGTAAATAATATTACGACCAAAAATTTCTGATCCTAGTTGAGACATTACAGTTTCTTCCGCATTAGGCGTGATGCTATACCAATACGCTAGGAACATAATTCCTGAAAAAAGAACCGCTAGTATTAGACCCATCATCGTTAATGTTTTTGCTGCATTACGTTCAGATGGTTCTTTAAAGTTAGGTATCGCATTCGAAATTGCTTCAACCCCTGTTAAAGCTGAACAACCTGACGAAAATGCTTTTAATAGTAAAAATAATGCAATCCCACCAGGAATAGGTCCACTTGATGCATGAGTTACTTGTGGTCCATGACCAGTTATTACATTAAAGAGTCCTACAACTATGATAATGACAAGTGCAACCACGAATAAATACACTGGATACGCTAAAATAGATGCCGATTCAGTCAATCCACGTAAATTTAGAATCGTAATAAAAATAACAAGTAAAACTGATATAAACACTGTATGACTATGCAAGATTGGAATTGCTGACGTAATCGCATCCGTTCCTGCTGACACACTAACTGCTACAGTCAAAATATAATCGACAAGTAATGAACCACCAGCAACTAAACCTGGAATGACACCGAGATTTTGCTTAGATACAACATAAGCTCCACCTCCATGTGGATAGCTATAAATAATCTGGCGATAAGACAAAATTAAAGCTAACAATAAAATAAGTACGCCAATACCGATTGGAATTGAATACCAATATGCAACAGCACCAACAGTTGCTAGCACAATTAATATTTGCTCCGGTCCATAAGCAACAGAAGACAATGCATCTGACGATAAAATTGCCAATGCCTTCGTGTTAGATAGCTTTTGCTCCCCTAACTCTGTTGTCTTAAGTGGCTTACCGATTAAGTATCGTTTTAAGATCGATAACATAAGTACACCTCTACATAATAAGTATGAAACTAAACCATTTGAGTTTATCACATAAATGGCAAAAATTGTGTTAAATTCATGAAAATAATACCAATATTTATTACACTTTACGTAAATTAATTACTATTAAGATACCTCTATTCTTAAATAAAATACTACAAAACAAAAAAGTATCCTGTTCCCACAGGATACTTTGATTTTTATTCCTTTTTATCAAAAAAAGCTGAAAGATTATTTAATGATTTATATGGATTGATATATTGATTATGAGCTTTCTTTTGGTCTTTTAACCCATTAATATCTTTTTTTATATCAAACAAGATTGAATTTAAAGAATGATTAATTTGATCATTCAACTGAACAATCTTTCTCATTAACATTTCTTCATTCTCATCTTTAGGAGGCTGCACACTTGGCAGCAACTTATCCCTCTCATCTAACAAAGAAAAGATTTGCTCAATTACCTCATCACGATTTTCCTGAGACGGAACCTTTGATGTTAGTTCTGCAAGCTGTGTAGTAACCGAAAAAAGTGTTTGATTTACATCCATTATGCTTGTCCACCTGTGGTGAACGTTTTTTGACGATTCACTTGGATCGCTTCTTTCCATGTATCACGAAGCTCTGTAACGAAACCAGCTACTTCATCTAGGATTGCTATATCATTCTTTAAGTTAGCATCAATTAGTTGACTATTTAAATAATCGTATAGTGGCATTAAATTCTTTGAAACATCTTGATGCATGTCTAAAGTAACCATGAATTCTTGAATGATCTTCTGTGCTTTTATAATATTAGTATTTTTAGCTTCGATATTTTTATCTAAAATTGCTTGTTTACCTAATGTAATAAACTTTAAACAACCATTATACAGCATAAGTGTCAACTCACCTGGTGATGCTGTATTCACTGAATTCTGTTGATATTGTTCATAAGGATTTTTCAATGCCATAAGTAGTCCACCTCAATATCTTTATTAACCAAACGTTGATGCAAAGTAAGCTGATTGTTGATTTGAACGCTCAATTGCACTCTCCATCGCACTAAATTGACGATAGTATCGATCTTCTATACTAGAAAGTCGATCTTCAAACTTACTTATTCTAGATTCTAAATCAGTTAAACTTTTTCCAAGTGTATATTGTGATGCAACATAGAATGACTTACCTGCTTTTTTCGCTACAGTATCAATTGCATTTTTTAACGAATCTTTTAATCTTGTAGCTAATCCTTGCTCGCTTGTTGTCGCTCCAGTTGCCGTAAATAATTTCGAAATACCGTCTGGATCATTAGCAATTGCTTCTTTTAATTTTGTTTCATTAATTTCTAATTTACCTTTATCTAAGTAATTTGCACTTGTTGTGATGCCAATGTCACTCAATACTTTAAATGCTGAAGTTAATCCAGTAACAGGCGATGATAACTGTGAACGAATTTTATCTAAAACTCCAGTAAGAATACTGTCACTTTTAATTAATCCGCTTTGTGCTTTTTCATCCCATTTTTTTGCCTGGTCCTCAGTCATCGCTTCACGCTGCTCATCTGTTAGAGGTTGATAATCTCTATACCTTTTCTCAGAAACTTTATCATTTACTTTTTTGATGACATCGTTATATTTATCAACAAATGACTTAATCGAATCAAAGATTTTTGTTGTATCAGTAGAAGTTGAAATTGTAATTGGTGAAGCAGTGGTTTGCTTCAAAGAATAAGTTACATCTCCAACTGTAAATGTATTTGAAGAACGAGTCATTGCTAATCCATTTAATTTAAATGAAGCATCTTGTCCATCATTTCCAACTAAATATTGATTAATATCAGGAGTACCAGGATCACTATCATGATCTACCCCAGGATGAGTAAATCCTAATTTATTTAATAAACCAGCTGAGTCTGACACGATTTCAATTTGAGCACCTTTACCAGTATTTTTGTTTGTTAATACTGTACTACCTGTTCCTTGATCGTAAAATCCACTAACCCCTAATTTTGTAGATGCATTCATTTTCGCTAATACTTGATCAAGCGTTTCAGTATTTGCATCAAAATATATTGTTTCTTCAGTCGCTGTTGTTTCACCTGGTTTTGTTACTTTAAATTTGATGGTCTGTGCACCAGTAACACCTTGTGCACCTAGTGTTGTATCTTTCAATAATTTTGATGAAGAAATTGCTGGCGTCTTTGTACCCGACCATCTAGCACTCGTTGCTAAACTAGTAATACTATCGATCGTATTTACAGTGTTACCAGATGTACCATTAGACACTGCCGTTACAAATGCATCATTCGAACTAACAACTTTCTTAGCATTATAACTTGATTGTAATCCAAGTCCATTTACTAAGGAATTACGTAAATCATCTAATAGTAAATTCATATCTCTGTATTGCTGAGTTTGCCATTCCGTGATTTGTTTTTGAGCTTTTAACTTATTCAAAGGCAATCGCTCAGCATCCATCAATTTTTTAACGGTTGATTCAACATCCATACCTGAAAAGCCAGTAATACGGTTTACCATTTTTATCACCCTTAAATCTTTTTATCGAACAAAATTCCTATAAAATCTTCCATTGCTGCGTACATATCTAACATCTTCTTAGATGGGATTTCTTTGATTACTTCACTTGTTGCACTATCAACAAGCACTGCGTAATAATTGTGTGTTTTTTCATGTAATTTAAACTGAACGGACGTGTAAGTTGGTTTTAAAAAGTCGTTCATTTGATTAATCGCTTGTTCCAAGTCTTCTTTAGAAACTGGGTGATCCTCACTTTTAATAACTGGTGTATCCATTAATACAAAATCATTTACTTCATTTATTTCTTGGCCATGTTGCTGTGCAGGGATGTTTGATACGTTCTTAGCCAAAGTCGATGTTGAAATTGAATTCATCATGACTTCCTCCCCTTTTAATTACTTCACTATTCTTTATATCGGAAGTAATACAAAAATTTGTAGAGGATAAAAATGCTAGATTATTCAAATATATAATAAATTGGATTCAAAACAAGAGAAGAAAGTAGTGGCGAAAATTGTAGAAAAATATTAGTTTGTACCTATTAATATATAAAATAAAAGACCTAGCACGAATGCCAGGTCTTTCATCAATTCTTCAAATTAACGTAATAATTGAAGAACACCTTGTGGTTGTTGGTTAGCTTGAGCTAACATTGCTTGAGCAGCTTGAGAAAGAATTGAGTTCTTAGTTTGAGACATCATTTCTTTCGCCATGTCAACGTCACGGATACGAGACTCAGCAGCTGTTAAGTTTTCAGAAGAAGTACCTAAGTTATTGATTGTGTGCTCTAAACGGTTTTGGATTGCCCCAAGTTTAGCACGCTCAGAAGATACTGATTTGATAGCTTTATCAAGAGATTCTAAACCAGCTTGTGCACCAGCTGAAGTAGAAACATCTAATCCAGAAATAGCTAATGCAGAAGTTCTCATATCGCTAATTCCGAAAGAAATAGTTTGTCCTTTATTAGCACCGATTTGGAATGTCATTCCGCCTCCACCTGCACTGTCAGTTTGAGCTTCTGTAATTCCAAGGCTCTTAGCAGTAGTTGTACCTTCGTTATCTGTAAACTTAACTGCTCCACTTTCACTACCAATTACTAGTCTACCATCTTTTGAAGCAGTAACTTTGATTTCTTCAATGAAACCTTTGTCACCAGAAGCTAAACCTGGGTTTAAAGCATTGTAGTTGTCAACAGCAGTTTTGATTGCTGCTTGTAATGAAGCTGCTACAGTATCCATATCATCAGTAGCTGCAGCTGCAACACCTGTAATTTCTAAATCGATACCGTTAATTTGCATGTTAAATTTATCACCAGCAACAACAGCTGAACTATTATACATGTTAGTACCTGTGTTTGCTGCAGCAGATTTAAGACCAGCTGCATCAGACATAGCAAGTGCACCTACAGATGTAGCCGCTCCTGCAGTCGCTAAAGTAACTTTTGAGTCTGTACCTTCAGTACCACTTTGTAAAACTAATTTACCACCAGTTAGATAACCTGAGATATGTTGAACAGTCGCACCTGCAGGATTGCTTGAGTTATAAGTGTCGATTGCTTCATTCATTTTAGATACTAATAGATCTTTAACTGCATTTTGTTGTGCAGCACCTGAAGTTGCAGATATACTTTTAATTTGATCTTTTTCAGCTTGAGTTAATAATGTATCCCAATTTACATCAACTGAATGTCCATCGATGTTAAATGTATCTTTTTCAAAAGTTGTTGTTGAAAGGTTTTGTGCTAAATTATTAGCAGATGTCATTTTACCAGCATCTAATTTACCAACTACAGCACTAGTTGTAACATTTGAACCTGTTACAGCACCTGCAGCTGATTTTAAGTTACCATTTAATAATTTTTGAGTATTGAACTCAGTAGTGTTACCGATACGATCGATTTCGTCTTTTAATTGTTTAACTTCGTCTTGAATCGCTTTACGGTCATCATTAGTGTTTGTTCCGTTAGCTGATTGGTCAGAAAGTTCACGCATACGTTGTAGGATGTCGTGAGTTTCGTTTAATGCACCCTCAGCAGTTTGGATTAATGAGATACCATCTTGAGCGTTGCTTTTCGCTTGGTCAAGACCACGAACCTGAGCACGCATTTTTTCAGAGATAGCAAGACCAGCAGCATCGTCACCAGCACGGTTGATACGAAGACCTGAAGATAATTTCTCCATTGATTTACCTTGTGCGTTAGATGCACTTGTTAATTGACGGTGTGTGTTTAAAGCAGCAATATTGTGATTAATACGCATTTTAATTTCCTCCTTGATTTTCGTTGTCCACTTCCATGTGAACATTCTTTTTTTATGGGAACGTATTTGAAAATCTCGAGCTTTTCATTTATGTTCCTTACACAAATTATATCGACGGATTTTTTATTTCCTTTAGACATTTATAAAAAGAGATTTTTCGACAAATTATTTTTAGTACTTTTTTACTGTTTGCATCTTACATAAAACCTTTCTACGCCAACGTTTTTCGTAATTCAGTCGATTTTGGAAACAAAAAAATAGGTGTTTTTACCTTATTTTTGTCCTCTTTTTGTACTAACTCCCTTTCTATCTCATAGACATGTTATGAAGCATAAAATATTTCGCTTCTACTATATCTATTAAAAAGGGGGAATTGCATTGTTAAAGTTCCTGCAGCGTATTGGAAAAGCATTAATGCTTCCGATTGCAGTACTTCCAGCAGCTGGTTTGTTACTCAGATTTGGTCAAGGTGATCTACTCGACATTCCTTTTATGGCAGCCGCGGGTAATGCAATATTTGCTAATCTAGCACTTTTGTTTGCAATTGGTGTTGCCGTTGGGTTAGCAAAAGATCAAAATGGTGCAGCTGGTTTATCCGGAGCAATTGGGTATTTTATTTTAGTTGAAGGTGCAAAAGTAATTGATAAGGATATTAATATGAGTGTTCTCGGAGGTATTTTATCCGGGGTGATTGCTGGACTTTTATATAATCGATATAAAGATGTTAGACTACCAGACTTTTTAGGATTTTTTAGTGGTCGAAGGTTCGTTCCAATTGTTACTGCTGCTGTTATGTTTGTCCTTGCAGGGTTGTTTGGATATATTTGGCCACCAATACAAGATGCGTTAAATACGTTCGGAAATAATATGATTGATTTAGGTGCAGTTGGTGCTGGATTATTTGGATTTTTTAATAGATTACTAATTCCATTTGGCTTACATCATGTTTTAAATAATATTTTTTGGTTCGTCTTCGGAGACTTTAATGGGGTAACTGGTGACTTGAACCGTTTCTTTGCAAATGATCCGAGTGCAGGGATTTATATGGCGGGATTTTTCCCTATTATGATGTTCGGTTTACCTGCGGCTGCATTAGCTATTGCAACAACGGCTAAAAAAGAAAATCGTAAAGTCGTATTGGGAGCAATGATTAGTTTAGCATTTACGTCATTCTTAACTGGTATTACTGAGCCAATCGAGTTCTCCTTTATGTTTTTATCACCTGTGTTATATCTCATTCATGCTTTACTTACTGGAAGCTCTCTTTATATCGCAAATCTGTTAGACATCCATGATGGTTTCACTTTCTCAGCTGGGGCGATTGATTATCTTCTAAATTATGGTATCGCTACTAAACCACTACTTCTTTTACTTCAAGGTTTAGTCTATGGTGTCATTTATTACTTTGTATTCGTCTTTTTCATTAAAAAGTTTAATTTAAAAACACCTGGACGTGAGGATGATGATTCATCAGTTGAAGAATTCTCAAACAACAAAAATACTGGTAGTGCGGAAAGCTATGTAAATGCTTTAGGCGGTGCCGATAATATTATTTCCGTTGATAATTGCGCGACAAGATTACGATTAGAGCTTGTTGATACAAGTAAGGTTGACGAAGTAGAAGTTAAAAAAGCTGGAGCAATCGGGGTCCTAAAACTCGGTTCATCTAGTTTACAGGTCATTATTGGTACAAACGTTGAATTTGTGGCGGAAGAGATAAAGGATTATTTAAGATAATTAAATATAAAAACGGTAATGTCAGATGGATCGTATCTGCATTACCGTTTTTTGTTTTATTATATAGAATTCTATTCAGCTACATAAGATTTACTCGTACGTATACTCTCGTGTTTCCCTATTTTCTTATTAGAAACTTGAATACTTCCAGCTGCTGTACTTAATTGTGGAACTGTAATTGTAATCGCTGTTTGACCAGCATCAACAGTCCCTGTACCTAATACAGTCGTACCAGTAGAATTATAAATCGTTATAAAATCTCCTTCAACTAACCCTGTTACAACAATTGTATCATCTGTTCCTACCTTATTATTTGTAACAGAAATAGCCGTTGGTGATAATTGTTGAGTTGTCGGCTCTACTAAGAAAGCTTTATTCATTCTTGAACTCTCTAGTTTATTTACATTCGTTATAGTTACATAAATTGTTCCTGCAGCAGATCCAATTTGAGGAATTGAAATTGAAACAGCCGTATTCCCTGAAGCTACTGTCCCAGTTCCAATTAAATTGCCACCTGTTGCTGCATCATACACATTTATGATATCTCCTGCTGCTAAATTCGTTACTGATACTGTATCGTCTGTACCGACATAGTTATTCAAGACTGTAATATAACTTGTTGAAATAATTGCCGTCGTTTCTGATGTAAATGTTTGAGCTGTTCTTGAGCTTTCTAACTTTCCATCTTTTTTAACAGTGACATAGACACTTCCTGTACCTGTGCCCAATTGCGGAATCATAATAGTCTTTGAAGTTTCTCCAGTTTCAACAACTGCACTTCCTAAAACTGTTCCACCTGTTGCTGCACTATAAACAGTAACAGTATCTCCTTGAACTAATCCAGAAACGACTACTGTATCATCAAACCCTGCTTTATTATTTGTGACAACAATCGATGCTGCTGCAGGAGCTGTTGTTGTTGGCTCACTTGCATAAGTCTTTGCTAATCTTGCACTTTCTAATTTATTTACATTCGTGATGCTGATATATGTTGTACCCGCAGCTGAACTTAATTGAGGTAGAGAAAGTGTAATTGTCGTTTTTCCGTTATCAACTGTTCCAGTTCCAATTATATTTCCACCAGTTGTTGCATTATAAATTGTAATAATATCTCCTGCTGATAGTCCACTAACAGTTACTGTATCATCAGTTCCTACATAATTATTTACGATCGTAACATTACTAGTTGAAAGTGTAGGAGATGTTTCTGATGTATATGATTTGGCAGTTCGTGTACTTTCTAATTTTCCACCTTGCTTAATTGTAACGTAAACACTTCCAGTCCCTGCGCCAAGCTGAGCGATATTAAAAGTTTTTATCGTTTCGCCAGCTCCAACAGTTGAACTGCCTAACACAGTGCTTCCTGTTGCTGCACTATAAATTGTGACAAGGTCACCTTCTACTAGACCTGCAACCACTACTGTATCATCAATTCCCACTTTATTATTTGTTACTGTGATCGAAGACGCAATCGGTGCAACAGTTGTTGGTTCACTTGAATATGCCTTAGCTAGTCGGGCACTTTCAAGTTTATTTACTTTTGTTACACTTACATAAGTTGTACCAGCAGCTGATCCTAATTGAGGAACTGATAGTTTAATTGAAGTACTTCCAACACCTACGGTTCCTTCTACAACTAAATTACCACCTGTTGTCGCATCATAAACTTTAACTAAATCTCCTTCTACTAATCCATTTACAGTTATAGAGTCATCTGTTCCGATATAGTTATTTACAACAGTTACATTACTTGACGAAAGGGTTGATGATGTTTCAGATGTATATGTTTGTGCTGTTCGCGCACTCTCTAATTTCCCATCTTTCTTGATTGTAGCGTACACATTTCCAGAACCTGTACCAAGCTGAGTGATATTAAATGTTTTTGTCGTTTCGCCAGCTCCAACAGTTGAACTACCTAAGACAGTGCCCCCTGTTGCTGCACTATAGACAGTTACTACATCACCTTCTACTAATCCAGTAATCACAACTATATCATCGATTCCTACTTTATTATTTACTACTGAAATTGACGATGCTGTAGGCGCAGTAGTTGTTGGCTCTGTTAAATATGCCTTTGATAGTCTTGCACTTTCTAATTTATTATATTTAATCACACTGATATATACTGTTCCTGAAGTAGATCCTAATTGAGGAATTGATAATGTTAATGAAGTATTCCCCGCACCTACTTTTCCACTTGATATGACATTCCCGTTTGTTAATGTATCATAAACCGTAATGATGTCCCCTTCTACTAATCCAGTAATTGTGATTGTATCATCAGTTCCTACATAGTTATTCACTACGGTAACATTACTAGCTGATAGAGTTGGTGATGTTTCAGATGTATATGTTTGTGCTGTTCGCGCACTTTCTAATTTCCCATCTTTCTTGATTGTAACGTATACATTTCCAGCTCCAGAACCTAGCTGTGGAATCACAAATGTTTTTGATGTTTCTAATACTTCTACAGTTGCAGTTCCAAGAACTACGCCTCCTGTTGATGCATTGTAAACAGTCACTATATCCCCTTCTACTAATCCAGAGATTTTAACTGTATCATCAATTCCTGCTTTATTATTTGTAACTGCAATTGATGAAGTTAAAGGAGCTGTTGTAGTTGGCTCTGTTGTATAGGTTTTTGACTGTCTAGTACTTTCTAATTTATTTACCTTCGTCACACTAACATAAATCGTTCCAGCCATTGAACTTAATTGAGGAACTGAAATTGTAATGGTTGTATTCCCAGCACCTACTGTATCAGTTCCAACTAAATTTCCTCCTGTAGATGCTGTGTAAATACTAATTACATCACCTTCTGATAGTCCGTTTACTGTTACCGTATCGTCAGTACCGACGTAATTATTTACTACTGTAATATTACTTGAAATTAAAATAGGTGATGTTTCTGATTCAAAGCCTTTTGCAGTACGAGAACTTTCTAATTTCCCTTCACTTTTTTTGGTGAAATATAAAGTACCACCTGCTGCACCAAGTTGTGGGATAGATAAGTTTAGAGTCGTTTCTCCATTTTCAACTGTGCCACTTCCAATAATTGCCCCACCGGTTAATGCGTTATAAATTGTTATGACATCATTTTCCTGTAAGCCTGTTACAATAACTTTATCATCTATCCCTAATTTATTATTTATAATTGTAATTGCTGACGCGACTGGTGCAGTTGTAGTAGGTTCGCTTGAATACCCCTTCGCCACTCTAGCACTCTCTAATTTATTTACTTTCGTGACACTTACATATACTGTGCCACTTGTTGAACCTAATTGAGGAATATCAATTACAAGTAAATTATTCCCTGAAGCTACAACTCCTGAACCAATTTGATTACCGCCTGTAGCCGCATTATATAGATTAATAGTATCTCCTTCTAATAATCCATTTATAGTGACTGTATCATTAGTTCCTTCGTAATTATTAGTAACAGTGATATTACTTGGCGATAAAGTAGGTGATGTTTCACTTAAATACGACTGGGTTATTCTAGCACTCTCGTTTGTTCCTGGTTTTTGAATAGAAACATAGATATTTCCTGATACAGCACCTAATTGAGAAATTACAATTTTAGTATCAGTCTGACCTGTAGAAACAACTGTTTCACCTAAAAGAGTTCCTCCTGTTTGGGCATTGTAAACTTTTACAATATCGTCTTCTACTAATCCTAAAACAGTAATGACATCATCAATACCAGCTTTATTATTTACTATGCTTATATTACTAGCTATAGGAGATGCAGCCGAAACATTAGGAATTACCCATTCACCGACACCCGCGCTATTTTTTGTTCGCAATTTATAACTATGTGGCCCTTTAGAAGATAAAGAGTATGTATATGAAAGATTAGTTGTACTTACTACCGTATCATCAATGGAAATGTCATAACCTGTTGCACCAGTTGAAGCTGACCATGTAAGTTTAATGTTATTATTTGATTCAATTGCAGTTACATTAGTAGGCAATTTAGGTAAAGTATACCAATCCTTTAAAGTAGTCCATTCACTTTGAGTATGATCGTTGATAGCTCTTACTTGATAAGAATGTTTAATTCCTGAACCTAGACCGCTAATTGTATAATTTGTTACAGATGAAGAAGTTTGATAAACCAAGTTATCCATCTTTATTTCATATTTATCAGCAGAATTTACTGCATCCCAATTAAGAGTAATTGAATCAGGGGTTGATTGCTCAACAATATTTGTTGGTGTATCTAATAATGTTGTTCCTGTTAAGCTATTACTCCATCCACTCACACTATTTTCATTTATTGCTCTAACTCTATAAGTATGTTGTGAAAATGAAGATAAATTCCCATCAGTATAATTTGATGTAAAACTAGTCTCTATTCTTTGACCATCAATTTCAATCTCATAACTAGTTGCATACGGTACTGAATTCCAATTTAATTCTATAGAATTGCTTTTAGCATTAAAGTCTTGGAGTACCGGAACTTCAGATATAACTGGTAGAGCAGGGTTTTTGATTGTTGTTTCTTGAACAAAAGACGAGTTTTCAATATTATTACAATAATAAAAGTTAAGTTCCGAATCAAAATCTTCAACCTCACCGGTTTCAGCATTTATAATGATGTATCTGTCCGGATCAGTCGAATCAAGATATCTTGGTGTCCTTTTACCAAGGCAATCGTAAAACGTGCTGTCATAGTAAGCACCTGATTGATATTGAGAAAAATGATACATATACAATGGATTTATTAACTTGATTCTAAATGCCTTTATTTGTCCAGTATAATTTGATGTATATTTTCCATATGTAATATCCGTTAAATCTAATTGGGAACTATTTAAACTTACACTTTGATCTCTCGAGGTATAGCCTCCCGATACAGTGAAGTAATATTCCCTTTTCCACTCCGTAGCAACTTTATTACCATTTACATAAAGATTATTTCCTGAGTCTTTAGTCAGTACACTAGTTGAATCATTATTACTTACTAACACCGCGACTTCAGATGCAAATACTTGCTTAATACTATTTAAATCTAAAATATTTAAAAATAGTAAAGTAATAAGTACAATACTTAAAATCCTTTTCATAAATTAACTTCTCCCTATTTATTTTTTGGAAAAATATACCACAATATATATCGACATCTATATGTATTTTATTAGATTATTAAGAAGAATCTTTTATAATAACAATAAAAAAGTAGTGATGATTTCTCACCACTACTCTGACTTATTAAATAAATTATTTATATTTATCTTATTACTTGCTGCCTCTTTATTCTCTTGTTGGATTGCTAAATAGATTTCTTTACGGTGAATATCAATATGCTTCGGAGCAGAAATGGCTAATTTTACTTGATCTCCTTCTATTGCAGTTATCGATATTTCTATGTCATCGCCAATCATTATTGCTTCTTTGATTTTTCTTGTTAGTACTAACATCTGTTAACCCTCCTGTATGAAAGCTGGAGATTTTTCTAATCGATGTTTCGTTTCGTAATTAGATTGGTTTAGCACAACCTGCTTTCCGATTTTCTTGATGCTATTAATAATTATTGGGGCTTTTAAGTTTGCTGTTGATTCAATAAAAGGTTCCTTCACAGTCATAATGCAGTAAACAACTGCATTTTTCGCATCGTCTAATTCTAAAGTTTCAATTGCATTTTGAGATAGCTCAATATCATAGTCCGGAAAGATTGAAAATACTTCTCCTATAATAAAAGCTAAATTTGTAGAATGCACAGACTGTAGTATAGAAAAAGGTGTTCCCTCTTGAAGTGGTAAGACCGTAAATTCATTCTCATTTTCAAATGCTGGAATTCCTTTTGGAAAGGTTATCACATCTTCTTGTTGTATTTCAATTTCACCATGATATTTTGATTGAATGTTCATACCTTCACCTTATCCTTTTTCATCTATTGTAATGCCGGTAAAATCTATTTGTAATTCATTCCATGTGTCCATGTAGCCAGTTACTTTACCTGGTGTATAATTCGTTATGGCCTTTTGAGGTGTCACTTCAATTTCTGGTTTATGAATATTCCAATTGATCTCTATGCTTCCAGGATCATATGACATTTTAAAACTCCCAGCTCGAGGTAAAAACGCGATATTCGTATCGTAAATAGGGTCTGTCCCATTTTCACGAGCAATATCTGCTAGTGCATTTTTATTTTGTTGAACTTTCATCATCCGATCACCTTGTTGTGCCATTCGGCCAATCGCATCTAACCAACCTTGGTAACCTTCATTTGCAAAGTCTTCAATCCTACGACTAACACTCTTTAAGTCTAAATCTGCACGAGCTTCATAGGAATCCATTTCAAGTGTTGGGGCTACTCTTTGAATCTCCATTTCTGCTTGAGGTTGTTTAATACTCAAGTCTGCTTGAGGCTGTTCTATCTCTTGAACAGGTTTGTCTATATTTAAACCTAATTTTGCAAATGTTGACTGCAATCTGATTTGAGGTAATTGCATTTGCATCCTCCTCTCATGATTAGTATTTACATATAAGAAAAGCTATCAAAAATCTGATAGCTTAACGTAAGAAGTCTAATAATGTTGGTTGAATAATTCTTGCTCCAACGCCAAGTGCTGCATTATGCACACTTTCTTGAGTTTTTAATTCTGTAATTACTTGTTCGATTTCTGCATCTTCATTGTCTGACATGATACGATTCGCAATAATCTCTTGTGTGCCAAGACGATCGTCAATCATTTCAACTCGGTTTTGGGTTGCACCGATTTGAGTTCGAGCAGCTAATACATTTTGAAGAATATTATCTAATTCTCCAAGTCCAGTTTGAATCGCTTTAGGATCATTTGATTGAAGTCCATTGTGCAAATCAACTATTTTTTGAAGTGTTGCTTGGTCAAAAATATTTGATGGGTTAGTATTTACTGCAACATTTACATTAAGTGATACCGATACATTAAAAGGACTATATGATGTCGCAGTTGGGTAAGTACCGCCTAAAGTGATTGTTCCATCTGTTGCTGTGTTTATCGTCATATCCACTGGTGGTTGAGTAGTATTCGTTCCATTGAAAACATACTTGTCACCAACTTGTGTGTTTCCGATTGAGCCGATATGTGATATTAATTGTTTAATCTCTAAAGCTAATGCTTCGTTAGACTCTTTACTGTTTGTACCAGAAGCACCTTGTACAGCTAAATCACGCATTCTTTGAATTGTACTACCTACTTTATCTAAAGCTTCATCAGAAGATTCAATCCAGTTATATGCTTCACTTAGGTTTCTTTGATATTGCTCAATTTGAGTAACGTCCGAACGATAGTACATACCTTTCATTGCGATTACAGGATCATCAGATGGACGACTGATTTTTTTACCAGTTGCTAACTGATCATTAAATTTATCTAATTTTGAATAACTTGAGCTTAAGTTTCTTAGCATATTATTACTAATCATTGATTGTGTTATACGCATTAACTACTACCTCCCAACAATCCCCATACTATTAATAACTTTATCCAGCATTTCATCAATTGCTGTAATATTACGTGCAGCAGCATTATAAGCATGTTGGAATTTAACCATTTCAGTCATTTCTTCATCAATGGAAACGCTACTTACGGACTGACGATTTTGATCAACTGCATCTACTAAAATAGCGCTATTACCCATTAAGCGTTCAGCTTCTTGAGATTGAACGCCCATACTACCTACTACACCTTGGTAATATGATGTAATACTAGTTATAGTTTTGGGTGTCCCGCCAAAATCCAAATCATTTCTTCTCATAACTTCAGCTAATTTTAACGCATTTTGACCATCGCCATCATTTGTTGATAAACCAGCCGCAATATTATTAACGTTCGTTATATTCACCTTAATATTACTCGCAGTTATTGTTGTTAAAGCTGCAACTGAACCTGAACCAACTACTTGATCTTCAGGTAAACCAGCTGTACCATCTGAGAAAAAGTAACCACCTTGTTTATCATTTAGATTTGTAGCAGTTGAAGCTGGTGGCCCTGCAAAATAAGCACTATGCACTTTATTAAATTCATTCGCAAAAGTGTTCGCAATTAAATCTAACTCTTTTAACATTGATGGATATAATCCATTTGTATCATTTGTTAGAGGATCTTTTGTATATCCATAGGAATCAATTAAACTACTTAACTTTCCAGGAGTTGTAAATTTTTCAACATCAACTGTATTAGTGCCGATCGAAACTGATTCAACTAGTTTAGTCGCTGTATTGTAATTCACTTTTAATTGTTTTGGCTCGGTTTTAATATCATTACCATCAATTACTCGACCTGATTCAATCACACTACCATTTTCATCAACTAAATCAACTGTCACTTTTCCTTCCGCAGACGAAAGTGAGTTACCTCCACTTGAAGAATAGCTTGTCTTAATTTTCACTAAACCAGATAGCTGATCTAATAAACGATCACGTTCATCATATAAATCATTTGGAAGCATGCCATGTGGCTCTACATCAGCAATTTGACGGTTTACATTTTGAATTTGTGATAAAAGTGAGTTTATATTTTTTGTTTCAACATTAAGCTGATTTTGCAAATCACTTTGTACAGCTTTTAAAGAAGCAGATACATAGTTAAATGTCTCAGCAACTGCTTTCGCACGCTCTAAAACAACAGTACGTGCACCTGAATTACTTGGATTTACAGATAAATCCTGTAATGATTGCCAAAAACGGTCCATCGTTTTCGCAAGCCCTTGTTCAGATGGCTCATTCATAATGTCTTCCATTTTCGTAAGTGCGTCGGTACGGCTTGCATAGTAGCCTAACTGACTATTATCGTTTCGATATTGAATGTCTAAAAAAGACTCTCTAATACGTTGAATTGAACCCGCCTCAGAACCTGTACCCATTTGGCCAGGTAAATAAGGCTTATCAAATCCTGCATTTGGAAAAGCAGAAGTTTGTTTAACATTTACGCGTTGGCGAGTATAGCCTGCTGTATTTGCATTTGCAATATTATGTCCTAATACACTAAGCGCCGCTTGTTGTGTATACATTCCTCTTTTAGCCGTTTCTAATCCCATAAATGACGAACGCATATTTTTAGATCTCCTTTTCTGTTACTACTATACCTGTGAATCAAATAGCTTCTCGCTTTTTTGTAAACCTTTTTGTTTTGCAGTCGGTCCATAATTTGGTGGTGTTTGCTTTGGTTTCAAAGTAGATAACGACAAAGAAACAAACTGCATTGACTGATAGATTAACTCTTGATTTAAGTAATTTCGGTCTCTTAATTCTTCCATTTTCACTTTTAATTCAGATTGGATGTTTCGAAGTTTCATAGCTTCTTCATCTGAAACAACGTTCAGACAATCTGAAAGAGTAGGTAGATCCCCACTCCATTCATGTCCACTTAAAGCAGCATAAACTGCTTCAATTCTTTTTTTCTCTAAAACATCAAGTGATAATAAATATTTAGATTCTTTGTTAATAATTTCATTTAAATTAACTATGTCATTTTTCTTAATTAAATCAGTTTTTTCAACTGATAATTGGTGTAATTCTGTATATTCTTCTAATTGTTGTTGGAGTGTAGTAAGTAAAAAAGATGTATTCATGCCGATCCTTCTTCCTTCTAGTTGTTAGTTCTTGCTGAAATATTGAAGCATCTTCTCGGCTACAAGTGATGGTTGTACTTTGTAGGAGCCTTCTTCAATCTGCTTTTGTATTTGTTGAACACGCTCTTCACGTTCTGACTTTAACTGAGCAGCTAATTGAAGATCTTTTGCCTGAGAGGAAATTTCTAGTTTGTCTGAATTTTGTTGTTTCGGTTTGTCTTTTTCAATTTTATTTTGTTGATTTTGATACAATTGAATTCGATCAATACCTGTAGAATGTATCTTCATTTTTTTCACCTCATTGTCAATCGTTTCATACCTTGTTTGCATCCTATTTCTTATCATCAAAGAAATAAGTTGCTTTATCTCGTTTACGTAACTCTTGGATTCTTCTTCTTTCTTCTTCGACTTTATATAAATCTTTTTTTAATCCCGTCGAACAGTCTGTGCAAATCGATCCTTTTTGAATTAGTATTCCACATTTATCGCATGGATATCCTAAATTTGGGAAACCAGTTACGCGAAGTTTTCCATTTCTGATCCATTTCATAATTAATTCTTCCACTACTTCTGTAGCAGTTACAATTTCATCTATGGTTGCCATTCTGTTTTCACTTTTACGAATAAAACTGTAAACTGTGTCAAATTGTTTGGCTTCAGCCTTATAACAATTTTCACATACATCTCTTAAATTTGTTTTTACAAATATGCTATTACAAGTTGGGCAATTACGTAAATCTCCCATTCATTTCACCTCGTTTTTCGATGTATCATTATTTATATCGGCAAACTGAATCATAAAATTAAGTCATTTTTCACATGACAAATTACCAATTTTTACGCACGAATTAATGTGAGTGAAAACACCTCGCTAGCACCATTTTGTAACAAAACGATTGCAGCATCTCCGACTGTTTTCCCAGTTGTATAGACATCATCTAAAATTAATATCGGCACATTTTGAAATTTTTCCCCTCCGCAGAATGAAAAAATTTGTTCACGGTTCATTCGCTCAGCTAGATTTAGCTTACTTTGCCGCTCAGTATGAACCCTCTTAAGACATTTTGTTAAAGTGAACCCAGCGTACTCTGCAAGCACTTCAACTTGGTTAAAGCCTCTTTCTTGTAACCTTTCCTCACTAAGAGGTATAGGAACTATTATTTTAAACCGTTTAAAATACTTTTCATAGTATTCTTGCAAATCTGTAATAAACATTGTTGCTAATGTAACATCACCGTAAAATTTATATCGGTTGATCCATATTTTCATTTCAGGATTGTAATGAAAAATTGAACGGTTTGATGTGAATGCTTGATTAAGATTATTTTTCACAAGTTCTTTACATTGAGCACATATCTTTTTTTCCTCTGAAACTCTGCCACACTTTTCGCAAACAGTCCCAACTAATTTTTCAAATTTAGCTAAACATTGATTACAGGCAGTCTCTTTGCGGTTGAAGAATAAATGATGTAGAGAGAATGTTTCTGTATATTTACGATCACAGTAGATGCAAATCATTTTTTATCTAACCAACCTTTTTCAAATCCGAGTTGATTCATTTGTAAGATTTGTTTTTTCGCTCGTACCATTTCCTCACTAATGCCATTATGAAAAAACACGATTTCTCCAGATGGATAATCAATGTGTCGTCCTGCTCTTCCAGATATTTGGACTAGTGCACTTTCTGTAAAAATTTCTTCATCAGAACCTAGTACAGCTATCTGACTGTTCTTGATCGTCACACCACGCTCTAATATGGTTGTTGTAATTAATACCCTGACATCTCCATTTCGAAACGCGCTGACTTTTTCATGCCTAAGCGGATCTTGACTATGTACTGATGTTGTTTTAAGAGTTAGCATTTTCACAGCCTCTTCAACAGAACTGCTCACATCAATCGTTGGGATAAATAAAAAAATAGAAGAATTCTCTTTCAATATTCTTTGAAGCCACGTCATTAATGGGGCTGGTAATTTATTGTTTTTTTGAATGATTTTTTGCCAATTACCAATCCATTGAAAGTCTGGAACAGGGAGTGGTTGTCTGTGAAATCTTGCTGGGACCATTGCGCATTCAATTTTATGGTGTCGCACCAAGTATTGTTGTTTTGTTGAAGGGGTTGCTGTTAATTGGATAGTCGAGCCGATTTTCGTTCTTGCTTCATCAGCTACCCAGTGCAGATGTTCTTCAATATTATACGGAAAAGCGTCAACCTCATCGATTATGAGGAGATGAAATGTATGTCTAAAATTCATCAATTGGTGAACTGTACTTATTGTGATTCGATGCCCATCCCATTTGTCTTCACTTCCGCCATAAAGAATAGCTATTGATATATTCGGAAATGCATTTTGAAATCTTTTCGCTAATTCTATTACAACGTCTATACGTGGAGTTGCAATACAAACAAACTTCCCTTCTTGTAAGGCAACATCAATTGCTTCAAATAACATCTCTGTTTTGCCTGCTCCACATACTGCCCATAATAGTAAATCTGTATTACCCTTAACTGCTTCCACCACTTTAAATGATGCTTCTTTTTGCTGCGGGGATAGTTTTCCTTCCCACTTTAAACCAACTTTTTTATCTTCCTTTTTCATATCTAATTCGTTTACGATTAACTTTGTACACGTGGTCATTTTACCCATCACGATACACTTTCGACAGTATGTACACATTGAAGAACATTTTGCACAAAAATGACTATAAAAAAATTTTTGATCACGATTTCCACATCGAAAGCATTGATAAGTCGTCTTATTTTTTTGAACAGCTTGGATCATCTTACTCGTTGAAGGAATTTCTTGAGGATTCATCATTTGAGGATATGGGAGCTTTCTACCAACAAAATGATATTTGTTTTGAGAGGTTTCTTGATTCATTCATTCGCCTTCTTTCTTAGAAATTAGTTGAAATGTAACACGCATTCGTAGAGAGAAGAAGACGATAAACTAAATTTAATTTTTACAATACAAAAATGCCCCTATTAAAGGGGCATTCCAAAGTGTAAACAAGGTAAAATAAATCAGATTTTCAAACAGATTGAAAATTTTATAACACGTACCAGCCAAGTCCTAAAGAACCCTCTCCAAGATGCGTTCCAATAACTGGTCCAAAATAAGAAATCTCGATTTCTACATTTGGATATTGTTCATGAAGCTGTTCTGCAATTTCTTTTGCGTCTGCTTCACGGCTTGAGTGAATAACAACAGCTTTCATTTTTTCACCCCTTGAGGCAACCTCACCAAACAATTCATATATTCGTTTCATCGCTTTCTTTTCAGTACGTATCTTTTCAAAAGCAACGATTTGTTTTTCTTCAAATGTAAGGACAGGCTTTACCTGAAGTAGACTGCCAACAAATGCTTGTGCGCTTGAAAGGCGTCCCCCTCTTTGGAGATGACCTAAATCACTTACCATGAAATATGCATTAATTGTTTTTTTCATTTCATCCAATCGCTCAATGATTTCAGTTGGTCCTGCACCTTTAGCCGCCATTTGTGCAGCTTCAATTACATAAAAACCTTGAACCATACAGCTAATTTCAGAATCATAAGCTACTACTTCTAAGTTATCAAACATTGAACCGGCTGATACAAAGCTTTGATATGTACCACTAATCCCACTTGATAAGCTGATTGCTACAACTGCGTCATATTCCTTTGAAAGTTGTTCAAATTTATTAATAATCTCACCATAAGCTGGTTGAGAAGTTTTTGGTAACTCTTCTTGTTCTCTTACTTTTAAAAAGAATTGTTCTGCTGTAATCTCAACTTCTTCTTGGTAGGATGCATCTCCAAAAATAACGTTTAGAGGAAGCATATGAATATCTAAAGAATCCCTCACATCTTGAGGTAGATACGCCGTACTATCTGTAACGATTGCAGTTCTCATTGTTATGTCCTTTCTTTTCGAATAGTAATCTAGCACTATGTATTTAATAGTTTCATTTTACACAATTTAGTATGTAAAATCATTGTAATTTATTCTCTTTACTATGAGCCATTTCGACAACTCACTTGATCAGAAGCACCTATTATACTTTAACACGATATTTGATGAAAACAAAAACAGAGCACCATTGCGATACTCTGCTTTAAATATTTCTTATTAGAACTATTTCACTTCAACCCAAGAGTTGCGGATTGCCGTTACTACAGCATGTGTACGATCATTTACTTCTAGTTTCTGTAAAATATTACTTACGTGGTTTTTTACAGTTTTCTCGCTAATAAATAATGCTTCACCAATTGCACGATTACTTTTGCCATCAGCTAACATTTGAAGAACTTCACATTCTCTTCTTGTAAGTAAATGTAGTGGACGACGAACCTCTACCTCACGTGATTTAAATAATTGCTCTTTTAATGAAAGACGACGAAATTCTTCAACTAAGTTATGTGTAATTTTCGGATGTAAGTAGCATCCACCTTTTGTCACAACTTTAATTGCTTCAATAAGCGTATCCGAATCCATTTCTTTTAATAAATAACCTCTAGCTCCTACTTTAAGAACATGAGTTACATATGATTCATCATCATGAATTGAAAGAATGATTACTTTAGCATCAGGGTATTTTTCTAATAAAGCTTTTGTTGCTGTTACACCATTCATATTCGGCATGTTGATGTCGATAATAAATACATCCACTTGATGATTATCCATAATTGCGACAACCTCAGTACCATCAGATCCTTCTGCAACAACATCAAAACTTTCTTCAAAATCTAGAATTCTTTTAATTCCTTCACGAAATAGTTTATGATCATCCACAATGGCGATTCTAGTTTTCATTTTATTACTCCTCTGCTACTATTCTAGTTTGTTTATATGGTAATTTTGGTAATTATTTCTAAAATATAGTATATTTTAACATATATTTACAAATTATTCGACTTAAATCTGCAATTGTCCTTTCTGAAAATTCACTTTTATAAATTTTCAGACGTTTCTTTTTATACCTCTATCTTTTGTTCGGCATCTATTTCGATTTCTAAAGTGATTCGAATCGTTGTACCGAAATTTAATTTTGAGTCAATTTTAAAGTCACCATTTAGCAATTCTACGCGTTCTTTCATTCCGACTAAACCAAAAGAATTTTCTTTTTCACCATTTTCAATATTAAAGCCAACTCCATCATCTCTTACTAACACATTAATTTTATTTTTTAAAGATTCTACTTTTACAATGATTGTTGATGGATTCGCATGTTTACATGCATTTTGAACTGCTTCTTGGATCAATCTGAAAATAGCTACTTCTAACTTGGTATCAAGTCTTCTTTCATTATCGCCACAATAATCGAACTGGATTGAAATATGGTTATAGTCTTCTAGTGACTTCAAATATTTACTTAAAGTTGGAATTAAGCCTAAATCATCTAATGCCATTGGACGTAAATCATAGATAATTCGTCGTACTTCACCTAAAGCACTCCGTACTTGTTCCTTCATATCTTTTAATTCTTTTATCGCATCTTCTTCCGGTCTTTGGCGATAAGTTTTAATTAAAAAGTCTGATCTCATTAATATATTGGCTAACATTTGTGCAGGACCATCATGAATCTCACGAGAAAGTTTTAAGCGCTCTTCTTCCTGCGCTTGGATCAACTGAAAACCAAAAGCTTGCTTTTGTTTTGCATCTTCAAGCATTTGACTAACTTGTTGGAAGTCTGTTTTTAAATAGTTTAAGATAATTGAAATACGAGCAACTAATAACTCCGCTCTTCTTAACTGTTCAAGTAAAGTTTGTAGTCTGCGCTCCAACTCATTTCGGCGATGGATCAACACTTTTTCTTCTTTTAACGAAAGAATGTGCTGTTCTTGAATATTTTGAGCCATTTCATAAGCGTCTTTTACTTGTGACTCTGTATATCTCTTAAAATCCCCATCTACTTCCATTAGCTTTTGCCTTGCAGCTCTTACAAGATCATCTAATCTTGCAGTGTTCTCAATTTTTTCTACTACCTGAACTTTTACTTCCTCAAGTTCAATTCTCAATCTCTCATATTCTGACCGAGTGTCTTCAACAATATCAAACACCTGTGACTTACTATCAATAACTGTTGTAATCATATTATTCATAACTTCATCTAGCGTTTGCTTGTCCATTTTTCTTGTTGTCATTTCCAAATCCCCCATTAGCCAAAACATTGAGCCCTGCTAATTTATGTATATGTATTCATTATAATGCAATCTTTAATATAATTGTACAAAAATTTAAACTAAACAAAAATTTAAATATATTTTGATTATACTTTATTCTCAGTTACCTAACATTGTTATTTTATAATAAGTTTTAAAAAATACAAGGTGTATCATGTCGTTTTTAACAAAAGATTAACAAAGGTTACAGTATCATTACAAGGACAAGTGCAAAAAGGACCAGATTCTCAAAATGAACCTGGTCTTTTTCTCACTTATTGATTTGTATTATCTGATGAACTACTGTCATCTACTGAATTATTTGGAGAAGGTTTATCTAAATCCAGATGTACTCGGAATTTACTTGATACCTCATTGATGTTATCTTCATAAGGAACATAGTAATAGATCCCATTTATTGTATCATCGTACCCTTCAATTTTTAACGTTTCGAAGTCTTTATCATTTATGTTTGGTAAGTGTTTCGCTAATGAAATCCCACCAGAAATTTTCATATTTGTACTAATGTTATCACTAAACACTTTTGCATAATCATCCATTTTAACAATTGTTTCAGGTGATTTGATTTCACTTAAAATCGATTTAATCACTTGTTGTTGACGCTCTTCACGGCCAAAATCACCACGTGGATCACGTTTACGCATACGAGAGTATGCTAAGGCTTCTTGTCCATTTAAGTGCATCGTTCCTTTTTCAAAGTATAGCTTCTGACGTGGATTCGTATCTGTGTATTCCCAGAAATCGAATGGTACTTCAACATCAATACCGCCAACAGCATCAACAATATTTTTAAATCCTTTAAAATCAACCGTTACATAGTAGTCGATTGGAACATTTAAGAAATCCTCAACTGTTTCGACTGTTAGTTGTAATCCACCATAAGAATACGCGTGATTGATTTTCGTTTTTTCACTATAGCCAGGAATATTCACATACGTATCACGTGGAATACTCATCGTTTTAATCGTTTCTTCTTTCGGATTGAAGGTAGCAAGAATCATTGAGTCAGTGCGTCCACCTTTTCCTCCAGTAGAATAATTTTCAATACCTAAAAACAGAATCGAGATTGGATCCTTAGATATTTTCACTGCTTCATCTCGTAATTTTGAATTAATTTCTTCACCATTTGTAGCTTTATTTAATTCAAGATATGTTTTAACTCCTTGATATCCAATAAATGCTAATGCAGCAATCAAAATCAATAAAAATAATCTACCTATAAAGCTCTTTTTACGTTTCCTTCTTTTTTTGGTCATTTTTCGAGACTGATTCATCTTACGAATAGACCTCCTTTAACGATAATATAAATGAACGATATGGATTAAAGTCATAAATTGTCATAATTGATCAAAATGTGAAAACTTCTACATGTATTTAACAATACTTTCAGATATATCGCAACTACCATTTGTGAGTTCAACCATCCACTCGGTAAAAGTATTCACTTCATTAATCTTTATCCAAAGTTCAAACTCAACTTCTTCAAGATGATTAACTTTTTCTAAATGGTAGTTTGAGTTACGCAAAGCATGTTCAACTTTTCCTATTAATTTATAACTTACTCTTACATTAATAACCTTTACTAAAGTTCGTTCTACAATTCCAACTTCGTTTAAACCTTCACTAACTGATTGACCATAAGCTCTAATAAGTCCACCAGCACCTAGTTTTTTACCACCAAAATATCTCGTTACTACTACGACTGTATCTTTTAATCCACGTTTTTTTAATACCTCTAGCATTGGTACTCCAGCTGTTCCACTAGGTTCACCATCATCACTTGCCTTTTGGATTTCATCTTTCTCACCAATCAAATAGGCAGAACAATTATGATTTGCATCATGATGTTTTTTTTTAATTTCTAAAATAAATTGTTGAGCATCTTGTTCACTCTTTACTTCATTTATATAACAAATAAATCTAGATTTTTCGATTTCAATTTCATGACTACCAAAGCCACGGACTGTAAAATAATTCGGTAGCATTTAAACACCAAACCTTTCAAATTAACCTGATAAAAAAGCATAGATATTCGCAAACCATCGGCACACTTCATTATATTACTACAATTATTGATTCCCTTCCTTAAAAAACACTAATAATCGACAAATCTTAGTATTTACTGACAAGGTTTGATACAGTAACATAATAGTAAGAAGATTCTAAAAAATAAATGAAGGGAGTCATTTGAAAAAGTAAAATGAAGAAATGCAAAGATAAAAAAATGATATTTTCACAGCTTCGAAAGTACGGTTTTTTTACAATTTTAATCTGTTTATGTTTCAATAATTATCCACTTCCATCCAAAGCTAGTCCTTTAGAATATGAAGAACCAATAACTAGCAAGCAGGTACCTGAAGCACCTACAGCTAATTGGGATATGTTATTCTTCAACAATGGCAATACAATAAAATCATCGACTACAACGACTGTTGCATCTCCAATCAAATTTTCGTATCCTAAATTTGATCAGTCACAATTGAACAGTTTGAAATCAATACGATCTACCACAACCACCAAGATTCATAGTGGAAAATATTATGTATCAGGAGAATTCCTAGGAAAAGTAGAAATTTATGTCGATAACAAATTATTCCTTCAAGACGAAGCTATATCAACCTCAAAGAAAATTAAGAAATCTATATTGATTACAGAGCTTTTAAACAAATCTACATCACGTGATATCCATACAATTCAATTAATACATTCAAATTTCCAAAGTATTCCTACCTTAAACTTCACATTAAAACCTATACAGCAATCTGTTAATTTAAATGAAAAAGATATTTCTTATAATTGGGGCTATTATTCTCCAATTGGTCATGCATTTGATTTTTTTCATCTGAATTTTATTCATTCAAGTATGTATAAACAAGGTGACTATTTTGCAACACTTTATACGGATGATCTTGCAAGCATATTTTTCGATGAACAAAAAATTTTAGAATCAAATCCAACAAGCACTAATATGCTTAATAATGCAGTTATTGAAAATGTATCCGTTGGAGAACATATTGTGAAAACGGACTATGCTGACTCTAACGGTGGTGAAGCCGCTATCCACTCAGCAATAGCACCATTCTCTAATTGGGTCGCTTATTATTTTAATAATACAGGCTCCACTGGATTACCTGTAAGTAAACAAGTCATTACCAGTCAAAGTACAAATATACTATTAAAGGCTAATAATGAGAGCAGTAGTACGATTCCAAGTGTCGTTGCTAAAAATTATTATAGTGCTAGGTATATTACATATAAAAGATTACCGGCAGGAACTTATCATCTAGAATATAAATCAGGCGAAGGGGTTGGTGTTTGGCTGGATGGTAAGCAAATTGCATACGAATGGAAAGATGGCAAGAAACCTTTAAGAAAGCTCTTAGTTACTGTAAGTGATGATACGCTCTATTCTAATTCAAAGGATATACATCAGCTTACAGTTCGTACTTATAACCGAAAAAGCCCACAAGACTTATTTGTGTCATTCAAACCATCAATTGAGAGTCCAGATACACAAATAAAAACGATTGTAATTGATCCTGGGCATGGAGGTAAGGATACTGGTGCGATTGGAATTGGCGGATTAAAGGAAAAGGATGTTGTGTTAGATGTTAGTCAGCGAGTTGAGACATTATTTAATGATTTGACCCCTTACAATGTTTATTTAACTAGATCAAAGGATATTTTCATCCCTTTGAATCAGCGTCCAGCTCTTGCGATTTCCAAAAAAGCTCATGCATTTGTAAGCATTCACGCTAATGCAGGCAGCTCTTCTGCAAGTGGCCTTGAAACTTATTATTACGGTATAAAATCAGCAGCAATCAACAAAACAAATATAAATGCTTCAAAGACAAATTATCCTACTTTCTTTTCAAAGGAAAGTTCAATCACATCGGTACTTGAACCAACAGCTTCTAAAACAAATCCGTATATTACTGATAGTAAAACATTAGCAAATTTTATTCAGAAACGAATGGTTGCAGCCTATCAATTACAAGATCGCGGTGCAAAGCACGGTAATTTCCAAGTCATTCGATCAAACAATTTACCTGCAGTTTTAACAGAATTAGGGTTCATTACGAATAAAAATGATGCTAGTAAATTAAGCTCTTCACATTGGAGACAAATTGCAGCAGAAGCCATTTACATGGGCATTTTAGACTTTTTTGAAACAAAAGGTAGCGATGTGTCAGCCTATAGACTTTATTAGAAATTTCATCATTGATGTATGATTTACATTATTGTATGTAAAGATAGTAATACTATCCAAAAAGTCGACATTCAACAATTTCTATAAAATGACATGCTGAGTACTACAGTTAATGGACACACTATGGCTGTAAGGTACCCTTGTGTTAGATTTTGAGGCATAGTAATAAAGTTGTAACAGAAAAACAATTGATTTTTTTCTGTTAACCTATATAATTGGTATGATGTTAAATATATGTGACGTTATACATTAGGACAGGTTGCACACATTTGCAAAAGATGGCCTAAATTATTAACTGGGGTGTTTATATGGCCTTACAGAATACTCAGCAAAAACTTGAAACAGGTTATTCATTTCAAGTATTTGAATCCATTAAAAGAAAAAGTATTGTTTATTCATTTATAAAAAGATCAATGGATCTAATCCTTGCATTAATGGCATTTATCATTACTGCTCCATTCGTTTTGTTCTTTATTGCGTTAATTAAAATTGATTCACCAGGACCTGCTCTTTTCATTCAAGAACGAGTAGGATTAAACGGTAAAATCTTTAAAATATACAAATTAAGAACGATGCGATTAGATGCAGAAGTAAATGGTCCACAATGGGCAAGTACAGATGATCCTCGAATCACTAAATTAGGTCACTTTCTTAGAAAGACACGCATTGATGAACTACCTCAATTTGTGAACGTAATCCTTGGGGATATGAGTCTTGTTGGACCTAGACCGGAACGAGCTTTCTTTTTGGTGAAATTCAATCACGAAGTACCTGGATTCACTAATCGTCTAGCTGTTAAACCTGGTCTAACAGGTTGGGCGCAAGTGAATGGTGGTTATGAATTAACACCAAAGGAAAAATTAGATTTAGATTTGTACTATATCGAACACCAATCAATATTGTTAGACATTAGAATTATGTTTAAAACAATTAAAGTCGTTTTAACTGGCGAAGGTGCGAGATAGATAAAAGTGTATAATTTTAAATAATGACATGATTAGACAAAAAGAGAGCATAAATGCTCTCTTTTTAATTTGTCTAAAATATGTTTTCCACAATTTTCATACATTTTCCCACAGTTATACACAATATGTGGATAACTAAGACACTTTATCCACAAGTAAACTGTTTATAAGTTTATAAAGTGTTAACAACTTGATCTTTCTCCTATTGATTACGCTAGTACAATCCTGGTTAGGCAAATCCAATGATAGTTCTAACGTCATATATACTTCAGATTATTTTGACGAATTTTCTTATGTTTTCACTAAATAAACTACATTAGACCTATCCACTGTAATTATTACTTATCCACTTCATTTATCCACATTTTTATCCACATATCCATCATCATTACGTTTATAGCTTCCTTTTCATAGTTTCTGTTCCCCTTATTGCTTTAAAACTTACACTCTATTATTACAATCATTAAAAAAATTATTTCATAAAAGTATAACGGCTCTATCAATTAATTTAGTATAATTAAGTCTACTAATTCTTAATATTAGAAAAAAATCGAAATGAGGGGTATGTTTGAGAAAAATCCTTAAGTATACTACTGCTTTTACACTTGCAGCTAGTTTACTTTCAACTAACTCAATCTATGCAGCTACAAAAAAGGAACCATTTAAAGCAAACTTCGTTAAAAAAAGCGCTCCACTACCTTTTTTAAATAACAAAAACCAAACTAGTGAAACAACATACGTCGTTAAATATAAAAGTGCTGTTTCTTCATCTATACATAGAAGTGCAGGGATGAATGTTGTTAAATCATTCCCATCACTTGGCTATGATATTGTGAAGATTCAAAATGGCAAAAAACTAGCCACTGCTCTATCAGTCTATAATAAATATGAAAATGTTACGTCTGTTTCACCAAGTGTACAGTATAAAGCTATGTCTTCTACTGCTAATCCAAAAGAAAGTGAAGCTTATCATTTATCTCAGCTTAAAATTTCTTCTGCTCAGAAGCTAGTAGCCAAGAAGCCTATAACTGTTGCTGTAATTGACCAAGGTGTCGATACGAAACATCCTGACTTAGCAGGTAGAATACAAGGTTCTTATAATGTAGTGAATCCTGCTACAGCTGGAGCTAGAGAATATCATGGTACACATGTCGCTGGTATTATTGCCGCTACTAAGGACAATAAATTAGGTGCATATGGTGTAAACCCGAATGCTAAAATTCTTTCTGTGAATGTATTTGATGGAAATGAGTATGTATCGGATTATACAATTTCAGAAGGAATACTGTACGCAGTTTCTAAAGGCGCTAAAGTCATTAATATGAGTCTTGGTGGATCAATGTACAGCCAATTACTTGATGACACAATCCAATACGCAGTTAGCAAAGGTGTAGTAGTCGTTGCTGCAGCTGGTAATAGTGGAATTAATGAATATAGCTATCCTGCATCATATGATGGTGTCATTTCAGTAGGCGCTACTAATGACCAACGCAAGCTAGCTTCATTTTCTACTTTTGGTCCTGGTATAGACGTTGTTGCTCCTGGGGAGTTTATTTATAGTACAATTTATGACCCAACACTTGGTAGCACATACTACTATTTAAGTGGTACTTCAATGGCTACTCCAGTTGTCAGTGGAATTGCATCTCTATTAAAAACAAAATATCCAAATCTATCATCTTATGATGTAGAGCAAATATTAGAAGAAACTGCTACTGACCGTGGCACAACTGGTTATGATATTAAGTACGGATACGGCTTAGTCGATCCTGTAAAAGCATTATCTTATAATATAAAGAATTTAGTTTCTTATAAAAAAACATCTGATGCAGGGATTTTATCAAGTGCATCAACTGTTACTCTAACAGGAAGCGATGTAGCATCATTTAACGGTTCAATTACAAAACCACATCAAACGAATCGCTATAAAGTAAATGTTAAGAGTGGCGATGCAATCGGACTAACTTTAAAAATGGCGAATGATTATGATGACCAGCTTTCACTTCGCTTTTATGAAGGCACAAGTACAAAATCGTCAAAACCAATCGTAATTGATGAAGTACTTGCCGGAAAAACTGAAGGAACTGTTTATGAAGCAACTAAAGACGGTACGCTCGTTATCGAAGTTAGTGATAAAAATGCTAGATATAGTCTTCAAGGCAAATCTACATTTACATTAGGCATCAAACAAAAAGCTAATACTAATGAAGAAACTGCAACAAAAACGAATCCATTACCTGTTACGCAGTTACCATTCAATACGGATAACTTATCACTTCAACTATTTAATAAAGGCGCAACAGGCACTAGATATCTTGCATTCCAACCAACTGATGATCAATCGGTCTTAATGGGTCTTGGTGCAATTCCTGGAGTAAACAGCTCGATTAATGTGTACGAAAAATCAACTTGGGATGATTATATTGCTTCGTCTGCTACAGTACAACCATTACCATTATTTTCAATCGATAATAACGGAAAAAGCGATGGCGAAAAAGCAGCTTATTCATTCTCAAAAGATACATCTTATGTAATTGAATTATCAAGTACATCAAGTACTGTATTTACTTTACCAAAATATGATGAGCAACCTAATTCAGCTGTTCCATATACAGGTTCATTAGAAAATGTTCATTTTACAATGTCTAATTTATCACTTCCAAATGATGAAGACGGATTAACAAACAGTGTGAATGTTGATGATACAAACTTCTTAACGCAAAATGTTGGTTTCGTCGACTCAAGCGATGTTGGCCAAATAGTAGATAATGCTCGTACAATTAGCCAAAATGCATCTCAAACTGCATATATTCAATCAGATAACGATGCCGATTGGTATAAATTCACAACTACGAAAAATCAATTTGTACAATTAAATTTAAATGCAAAAAAAGAACAACAATTAACTGCATCTTTATATGCATATAACGCAGAAAAGAAAGTGTTTGAGTATATTTCATCTTCAAATAATTACTTCACAGATCGTACTTATAACGAAAATAATCAAGACATATTTACTGGACTTGATAATGGTGTAACGTATTATATTCGCGTTTCATCTTTTAATGGTGTTACAGATCTATCTTATAAATTGTCATTAAAACCACATGGTGAAGTTGCTGATGATGATTTTGAACCAAACAATAGCTTTGAAACTGCCCGTTCAATTAAGAGCTATAATGAACTAACTGGAAACTTCTCATCATCTAATGATGTTGATTATTACTACTTTAAGAATACTAGTACGAGTACAGTTTTAAAAGGCTTCGAATTTATGGCATTCTCTCTGTCTGAAGATGAGTCAGGGACAATACCAAAAGTATTAACCGAAGATTTACCAATTAATATCACTGTTTACGAAGATTCAAATGGCAATAAAAAACTAGATGGAGCTGAACAAGAAAAAGGAAATTTCTATCAAAACTACGGAGACTTTACAAAAGGTTCATTCCAAGCAAAACCAAACCATGGTTACTTTATAGAAGTAGCGAATGCATTCACTGATATTCCAAACATCCATGATTATGGATTCCGCTTCTATTCAATGACAAGAGCTGATGAAGATGCTAAAGCAAAATATCGAAATGGTTTACCATCAATTATGCTTCCGCTAAAATATGCAGGTTCGAGCTCATACGTAGGGTATGGCTATTTAAATGCGAATGTAGCAAATGGAGATAACGATTTCTTTAGATTTGTAAACGATAAAGCACGTACTGTTTCATTCACATTAGACATGCCGGCTCCTGGAATGAATGGAAAACTATCAATCTATGATAGCAAAGGAAAACGCCTTGTAACTTTTGACCGCTACACATTTAATGATGCTGAAGTTGGACAAATTGCTCTGAAAAAAGGTAATTACTATTTCAAAGTAGAAGAAGCAAATGGTATTGCTGACTTCGATCAATACCAATTATTAATTAAAAAGCAGTAATATAGAAAAAGAGAAGGTTAACTACCTTCTCTTTTTTTTCATTACAAAAAATGCGATGTAAAGTGTTGATTCACTTTTACATCGCATTTCTATTTTTTATAAGACTGTAATGGCTCTTTTACTTACATTACCTGCTTTATCTTTTACGTATACCTTTAAAACAGTCGATTTTTTCTGTGCTTTTATATTTGCAGAAAACGTTCCACTTGAGTTAACTTTTGCTGTTCCGATACGTGTAGTACTTCTATAAATTTCAACTGTTGCATATTTTTCTGCTTTTCCAGTAACCTTTGTTGTTTTACTCGTTACTTTATTAACAGCTGCCATAGCTGGTATTGTCTTATCTACAGCAAACTTAATCGTTGTTGTATTATTTGCTGAATCTTTTACAATTAAAGTATAGTTACCTGATTTTGTGACACTACCCCCATTTGAAAAAACCTTGCCATTTAAAGTTGCTGTACCTTCGTTAAAACGAATTGTAACGGTATTACGATAATATTTTCCAGATGTCACACCACTTACAACTGGATTTTCTTTATAGATATAGGGAGAAGCTACATATCCTTTTAATTTGCCATCAACTGTTTTAACTGGAATCCAAACAAATTGATTTTTACCACTTGTTAAATCATATTTAATTTCACCATTCACGTAGACTGGTGTATGACTCGTAAATTGCTTAAGGCTAGATGGTGTGCTAGTTGGGTTTGGTCTTAAGTTTACTTTATTCCCAGTTACCAATACCTTCTGGTTCATTTTATAAAAATAAGCTGATTGATGCAGTTTATTTGTTAAAGTGTATTCTAACTTTAAAAATTCAATATTTTCATCGAGCTTTGGATCATATTTAAAGTCACTTGTTTTAAAAGGAAAGTGAGCTAATGTCGTTTCATTTATGAAGCTTTGTTCTTCGATAATACTAAAAACTTCCTCTTGATAAGCTTCGTTATTTGTCTCACCACTATCTTGAAAAAGTGGACTATTCACCGGTTTAATTCCATTATAAGCCATTACTGAGAAGTACCAGTTTTCAATCATATGTCGATTTGCACCTTTAATTTTTGGCAGTGTTTTTAAACTGTATTTGCTGTTTAAAATGTTAACACCAATCTGAATATTATAGGCAATATCATTTTTTAATCTTTCGGTGTCATAGCCACCATCTGTCACTTGCATAATACCTATACCATTATCATCAGAGATAAGTGGTTTGCCATCCACATATTGTTTCCAACCTGATTCTTTAAAAGCGATTGCCTTTACTACCTCTGGCGGAATATCCGCATTAATAGCAGCACTCGTTAATAAACAATTGATATGTTGAAATGAAGGATTTACTTTTTCTTTTATTTGACCAAACTTAGAACATTTTGATGACCACGTTGTATTAACAGAAGCTGTTTCAGCAGAGGCTGTTCCATTAAATAGACTAACGGTTAAAGCTGATAATATACCTACTTTTAGTAAGAATGATTTCATGACACTTTCTCCAATCTATTAAAATAGTAAACAATATGAAAATTTTACCATATTTTTTTTAGTCTTTAAGTTTCCAATTTTAATAGTAACATGTAATTTTTATTTCATCACTAAAAATAGAGACAACTATATTCAAAGTTGTTTGGTTTTTAAAAAGAAGTCTTCGCCAAAAAACACTCAGAGGAATAATTTCTGAGTGTTTTTTGGTTTTTTAAGCTAAATTCATTTAATGAATTTCTTCAGTTCTTTTAAAACAAAATTCTCACGATGAATCCATCTATTCTTCTCAGATTGATTTAATACGTTTTGGTTTTTCTCAATGGCCTCATCAATTGTCAGCCATTTGGGTACAAATTCTTGTGCAGCTTCATAATCATCTAATTGCTGTGCAACTTTATTAGAGTTGTTTAATTCAAATAGGTAATAATGTGAGGTCATTTCGAAATAAAAGTTATCATCATATTCATCTATGTGCCTTTCAATAACTAAACCCATTCTTTCTTTCACTGTGCAGTTTATGTACCCAGTTTCTTCGGCTACTTCTCTTAAAAGTCCATCAGTATGACTTTCATTCTTTTCCAAACCCCCTCCTGGGAATTTATAATCCCCCAAATTCGAATGGATGAGAAGAATTTTATGATCCTGAATAATAACAGCCCTCACGGCTTCTCTATATTTAATATTAACTTCTTGTTTATTTAGTTCTTCAATTCCTAACAATACATTGAATAACAAAGGATTCACCTCGATAGAAGACTTTTTGTAAACAAATAAATCGAGTACAAAACTTCAATGTTTTATACTCGATTACATATACTTCTTTACTTATTTCACATTTGGTTATTTCAATTCTTGCGCCACATAACTAGTTGAAATCCAGCCCATCATTCCATTACCGATTTGGACTTTATACCAACTTTTTGTGTAGTCCATTTCTAGACTTCCATTTGGTAATGTCACAATGTTTACATAATCATTTAAATTAAATTGTGCAATAATATTATTTCCTGAAGTAGTTGGAGTTGAGCGAACATTTAGTCCATCTATTAGGATTCTGCCAAGGTTTTTAACTGAAACGTATCTATTATATACATCAAATTTAATTGTGTTTGTCCAATAGACAGTATCATCTATCATCAATTTAACCCAGTAGTCATTCGTTTTTTCTAAAAGAATAAAACTTGTTCCTGTTGTGATTGCTTTTACTTTTGTTGTATCCCCTTTGTTGGCAAATAAGTTTAGACTACTGTCTGCTACTGCTTGTATACCGACTGGGAATACATCACTGCCTTCAGGTTTTACTGGAGCTGAAGGAATCGTTGTATTGATTTGTGCTGATTTATAGTAGTTCTTATCATAAGGAAGGATTTTTTCCATATGCTGTGAGATTGCTTTTCCCCAGTTTGAGTCACTAGCATAATAAAAATTCATACCTTCACTTTTAGCGTCGATTCTTTTCCCATTTGCATCTTTTGTCGTATATCCAAGATACGCGCCATTGTACTTCCAGTTATTCGGGTTCAAATAAGTCGTTTTCATTTCACGAGCAATATAAGCTATATTCTCTTTAACTGAAGTAAATTTGTATGAAGCAATGTACGCAGTAGCATCATACGATCCAAATCCAAATAAATTTGATTTACCTAAAGAAATCGCTGACGTTCCATATCCACTTTCATGGATTGCGTGAGCAGCTAAGTAAAGTGCATTTACACCGAATTGCTTTCCAGCGTCAATAAATAATTGTCCTTGGCCAGTTAGCACACTTTTCTTACCTTTTAAATTAACATAGGCAGCTATATAATCATTAATTTGCTTTGCTGTAACAGATGACTGAGTTCGTAAATCAACAAACTGATAAGTATCTCGGTTGATTCCTGGATCAGTTATGACTTCTTTTAAATACGCACCAGATACAAATCCTGTTTGACCATTATAAGTAACTTTGTACCAATTATTTGACGCTTTATGTGTCGCAACAACTGTCGCAGACTTTGGAATAACTGCCAGGATCGCAGATGATGCATCATATGAAGCTCTTAGATTTAATTCAGCTGTTGTTGTATAGTTCTTATCTGGAATATCTGTTACTGTAACACCGTCACTTTTAATAAAATCACTTATATTGATATATCCTGTTTGTCCATTGTAAGTGACGCTATACCAATTATCGATTTTTTTACTTGAAGTCAATTCAGTATCTATAGGAACTGTAACTAGTTTTCTAAACTGGCTTCCGAACGATTCGTATACATATGTTTCTTTTGTAGATTTGTAAATTGTATTTGTAAAAGTTGAGAATGTATTTGCGGTTACATCTACACTATTAATATAGTAATCTTGTCCATTATAAGAAATACGGTACCATATTTTCCCTAATTGATCAGTTGCTTTTTGTGTAGAAGCAAATCCGTTATTACCTTCTATAGAGGCTACCTCCTGAGTGTCTCCAGGAGCAGTATAGTATTTTGCAAGGTTTTTTGTGAAGTAGTAGGTCGTAGGTGTCGTTTCATATTTCACTTCATTGATGTTGTTTGTAAAATCAGCAATATTGATATACCCTTTTTTGCCACCATAAGATACATAATAAAAATTACCGATTTTTTTACTTGTTGATATAATTGTGTTTTTTGGTACGCTTACAAGTTTCGAGAAAATTGTACCGTAATATTGATATACGTATGTGTCCTTCGTTGCTTTATACTTTGTATTAGTAAATGTTGTAAACGTGTTATTAACAACATCACTTTTGTTTATGTATAAATATTTTCCTTTATAATAAACACGGTACCAAGTTTGTCCGCTACTATTTAAGACCACTTGTGTGCTACTAAATCCATTATTACTAGCGACAGTGTAGACTTCTTTTTTCTTTGTGTCAGGAGTCAAATAAAGCTTGGTTGTTTTATTCGTAAAATAATACTTAGTTGGTTGAGTTGTATATTTATTATATTCCTTTAAATATGTACCATCTACCCAACCTGTTTTTGTAGTATTTTTGTTTTTATATTTGTACGTATAAGAAACTTTATACCATTTATCTTGTTTTAACGTCACGATTAATATAGCGCCCTTTGGTATAGTAAGAAGTTTTTTATAATTCACCCCTGGTTTTTCTCTCATTACTAGATTGGAAGTATTTTGAAACTTTCCATTCAGTTTTTCAATCGTACTGCTAGCCTCTGTTTTTTCAATTCCTATTGTAGGAAAAGGAATGCTAGATGTGCCCACTAGTATACCCGCTGATACCATCAGTGCTTTACTAATATTTTTCATGTAATCACTCTCCCCTTTCTCCAACCGTCATTAAGAAATAAAAGCCTTTTTACTTAAAGAATTAAGTAAAGTTGAGATTCATGTTAGTAGTTTTATAGAATAACAGTTAAATCTACAAAGTTGACTTTTACAAAAAAAATTGGATAAATTATGTATATTTACCAATTATATCGGAAAAAATCGAAAAATGTTTTGGCTTATCACAAAATGTAATCAATTTGACATACTGTTTACATAAAAAATAGCTCTAATAGTAAGACGCTCATCTCTTACCATTAGAACTATGCTTCTCTATGCTTTAATGCTTCGTACAGTTCAAAGTACTTTGTTTTCTTTAATACCTTGTCACTATAAGTAAAATCTCCATAACAATAAGGATATCTGAAATTCTCCTTATCATTATTACATGTGTATAGCTCCGGATTTGTATCGACCATTGAAAGCGAGTACGACTTCGCAAGAGGTACCGAATGTTTCCCTCCGTGCCCTTTTACAAAATCAATATAAGAAATCCCCATATTATAGCTTTGTATAATTGTCTCTAAATCTACACCTTGCTTCTTCCCATATTGATAAACATCTGCAAAATGAATGACACCTTGCTGAATACTTTTTGAGGAGCTTTTAATACTGTCCTTAGCTAAGCCAAGTGATTCGGAAGCCTGCATAGGATCTGTTCCTTTTCCTTTTGTTTCCTGCATCATAAGCCCCAGTAATAATGGGGTATACTGCTCCAAGCCAACAGACTGTAACTCTGAATAAATTTGCGTTTCATACTTCAAAACATCATGAAAGTAATAACGATATATAGCAAACGATCCAACGACCGTTAATAGAAGTGTTAATAACAAAAGATTCTTAAGAAAATTCAACATTATAACTCTAATTCAATACCTCCATTTACTGTCTTTTTATTCATTATAACGTATATTTTCATATTAAAAAGCAATGTTAGAAAACTACATATAAATGAAATCGAATTGAGAAAAAAGTTACATTACATATTAGTAATATATCAGTAAAATGTACTATCCGTATATTGATATTTATCAATAATTGACACTATACAGAAAAAAGTTCCATTTTTCAAAGGAAATTCTTACACTTTTTCTTTAACTATACGATTTCCGCCAATTTCACCTACCTCACTTCCACAAAACAGCCTCTCGAATCTCACTAATTTTACAAGTGACTATTGATTAAAAGTGCATATTTATCCTTTTGGAATACAAATACATTTCATTCTTTCTACATAATTATATCTTTATGATCAATAAAAAAAGGCAACTAGTTAAAATTTTAATTAGTCGCCTTTAAATATATTTCGGAAAAGTTTCTACGAAGAGAAGCTATTATTTCAAAATATAATTTTATGATTTAATTTCCTTAACTTCTTCAATACGATCCATTTTTAATTCATCATCCACTCTTGAAAAATGATACGTAATTTCAAATGACTTCGTTTTTGTTTTTCCTTTTTTATCAGTTATCTCATATGTTTCATTTGTCACGATTACCATACCTGAATCGTCTTGCTTTGAGTTTTTCATCGCAAAGCTAACAAGCTTTTGTGTTGTATTTTTCTTTTTAATTTTTTTCTGATATTCTTCTGATTCTAAGAATGCCTGACCATTTTGGTTAAATAATCCGTCAATGAATTGCTTTTCTTCTAAATTATTTGTTGATGGTTTTGTTTCAGGTAAGTATCGATCAAAAAAGTCTTTAATACCTGCAAAAAATCCACCATCTTCCTCGGTCTTTTCTTCATTTTGTGTAGGTGTATTGAACAATAAATCGATGTATTTACCATTGATCGGCACTTCGTCTGTTTTGATTACTTCACCATTTACTTCTATTTCTGCATGTACAATCGTTTGACCATTTAATAAAAACGGACCAAACTTCTCAACTTCACTTATTTTTTTACCAGTATCTTTTCCGTTAACGAACAACTTTGCATCTGGTTCATTCGAATAAACTTGTACATAACTAACATTAAATGTTAATTCCTGTTCTAATTTATTTTTAGTAGCTTTAGAAAAGTCTAAGTCTACTGTTTCTTCAACCTCACTATATTCACCTTGGTAAATTGCAGATAATGAATACTTACCAGGCAAAATCTTCTGATATGATTTTTCATATTCATCTTTATTTAAACGAGTCGTTTCATTATTCAACTGAAGCTCTAACTCATCAATTGGAGACGTTACTGTTAACTCAAATGGCTCCGCTCTAATAGTATAAGTTTGATAGATTCCTAAAAATTTATTTCCTTTAGCAATTGTCAGCACGTGATTACCGTGTCGATCAACTAACTGAGCATTTTGAATCGCACCATCTTTTACTAAATCATCCACTTGGTTAATCAATTCAGAACTATTCATATACTCCATAAACGCTTTTACTGATTCTTCATTAAGTGTGGCACGTGTACCACCTTCCTCTAAAACATGTGAAACTTCTTTATAATTATGTTCAGAAACGGCTTTTTCGAATGATTTAACCATTCGTTCAGGTGTAAACATTGATTTTACGATCAAATGCCCACTAATCAAAATGATAATGAATGCCGCAATCGAAATCATCCATTTTTTCTTATTTAGAGGAAACGATTTTTTAATTTTATGATTCCGAATACTCGTTCGAGAAATCGAATTCTTTTCCTGCTCTCTTACTTGATTATTCATTTATTATACTTTCCCCTTAATTCGCAAGTTAATTTTCTTTTCATTGAGTTATATTTTAAGAACCGTAGAAATAGTTCATATTTTTAAAAAGCTATTAACTATCATACTAGATTTTATTAGAACGGTAAAAAGAAATCTTTATCTTTTTCCATGTAATTTTGACTTTGGAAGTAATTGGTCTAATCAAAATTTAATAATTCAATGACAGGCTTAATGTTGCTTGGTAAACTTAAAGAATGGTCAACAAAGGAGGAAGTGGCTTGAAGTCATTAGTTAATCGTAAAGAAACCATCTATTTTATTTTATTATTACTAGCGAGTATACCAATGTATATTATGCTATTCGTGAGTATTGTAGGTATTTTTATTTTAGGATTTTTAGTACTCATCCCTATTATTGCACACTTAATTTACACTGCTCATATCCGAACAAACGGTGTAAGAATTACTGAAAAGCAGTTTCCTGAGATATTTGAACGAACTAAGGAAATTGCAAAAGAAATGGGCTTTTATTTACTTCCTGATATTTATGTAATGGAGTCTGGTGGCTTTCTAAATGCTTTTGCGACAAGATTTTTTGGACGAAATATGATTGTATTATATGCAGACCTATTTGAAATGAAAGAAACAGATCCAAAAGTAGTTGATTTTGTAATCGCACATGAACTTGCTCATATTAAACGAAATCACATTATTAAGAACTCTTTAATTTTACCTGGGAACTGGATTCCTTTTTTAGGTTCCGCTTATTCTCGTGCATGTGAGTATACATGTGACCGTATGGCAAATCATTATATAAATGATTTTGAAGCATCAACTCGTGCACTATCAATGCTTGCAGTTGGTAGAAAGTATTACAATACAATTGATATTCAGGAATATATGCACCAAAGCAGTAGAGAAAAAGGATTTTTCATTTGGTTAAGTGAAAGACTAATGTCTCACCCTACATTACCGAAACGAATTTCTGCTTTGTACCATTTTAATAATATAGAAAATAATATCGTTTTTAAAACGCCAAAACGAGTATTGGCAGTTGGCATAATAGCTGTTGCTTTATCAATTGGTGGAATTGTACTTATTACACTTTCAGCAGATAAACTAGTTTCATTTATTGATGAAGTATCACAAGAAATAGCTGATGAAGATTTAATGGGAACTGAAATAGACCCAGATCAAGAAACTCCATTAACACTTGCTGTTTTAGATAATGACATTAATAAAGCTAAAAAATTAATCGATGAAGGTGCAGACGTCAACGAAAAAAATGATGTAGGAGATTCACCAATCATTTCAACAACTTATCTTGACACAGGCTACATTGATTTAGAGATGTTAGAACTGTTACTTGAAAATGGAGCAGACCCTGCAATTGGTGATGAAGAGGATTATACAGTGCTACATGCTGCTGCCTATATGTCAGATATGGAAGCAATCGATTTATTATTAGAATACAAAGCTGATATTAATATAAAAGATTCTTACGGAGAGACACCTATTTTCGAAACAGTTTATGAAGACAATGCAGTAACATTTAAGCACTTAGTCGAAAAAGGTGCGAATTTGATGATTGTGAACGACGAAGGAGATACAATCAAAGATTTGGCAAAATATAATGATGCAACAGAAATATTAAAACTATTAAACAAGTAAAAAAGTAAAAAGGATATGAGTTATTCTCATATCCTTTTTTTCTATGAACCTTGTTTACTAGTCCAACTAACCCAAACATTTGAACTAGAACCAGATATCTTTTCATAATCATTTGGGCTATTTAAATTTAATCTTCTTCCATTTTGTGAAAACGAAACAATCGTTTTCTGGTTTCCTACACTTAAGCCTGCATAAATTCCTCTTGCAGCTAATGTTTCATCTGGATTTGCACTAGCTGTAATAATTGGAGCGACTGATTCAGTGACAATTTCTAAATCACCCTTATGATTTATGTATGCGTTAATGATGCCGACACTATGATGAGTTTCATTTGCGTGAAGATAGATCCCATCAGGATCAAAACGGATGACTCCGCCTCTTTGTTTGATTTGACTTTGAGGTACTTGCGAAGATAGAAAGCTGAAGCTACTAGAACCTGATACTTTTTCTGATATATAAAAAACAGAAGTAAGTGCCATACAACTAATACCCACAATTTTAATACCTTTAAACATTTTACGAAAAGCTAACATTTATATCAAAAACCTTTCCAAAAATAAGAAAATTTTACCATTTTATTTTATCATGCAAATAATTGAGAATTCAATTATTATTCACAAAATGCATTATTTACAAAATATCAGTTAAAAACATGGCCGTTTTAAAAAAAGAATTTACTAAATATTAGTTCATTCTATGATAACTATTTATTTTGGTATAATAAGAATGTTAATTATATGTAAATTATATTGAATGGATATATGGGGGAAGTAATGAAAAAAACAAAACAAAAATTTGCTGTGAACAGTAAAATGATCTTAGCAATTTTAATGCCATTATTAACTTTACTGTTTATTGAGAGTATCTATAGAGAATTACCATTGAAAGTATGGATTTGGATGAAAGAATATCCACTAAACTTTATTTTTGAATACTTAATATTATTCGTTTGCATGAATAGCTTTTACTTTTTAAAAAAGAGAGCTTATCTTTTCACGCAATCACTTTTATTCCTGATATTTAGTTTTTTCGCACTTGCTAGCTTAGTAAAAACGCAAAAACGTGGAGAACCGATTGTTCCAAGTGATTTCTTATTACGAAATGAAGCACTAAATATATCACAGTATATTTCAATAGAAGGATTATTTTTCACGATTGGTGTTCTCGTTGTCGTAACATTAATTGGGCTTATCGTCAGCTTTTTGCTAAAAAAAGAAAAAGAAAATACAAAGGTGAATGTAATTTCTTCTATTATATCGGTTATCATCGCATGTTTTTTAATAGTAGGATATCCATTTAACCTATATTCACATTTCAAAATTGAGTCGATTGGCTGGAGTCAAAAAGTAAATTCGCTTACTAATGGAAGTGTACTTGGTTTTGTTTTAAATAGTATTAATTCTTCTATTAAAGAACCAAGGAGCTATACAAAGGAAACAATTGATTCTATTTTAGACTCTGCTAATAGCTCAAAACCTACCTTAAATAACGCAGAAAAACCAAATATTCTGTTCATACAAAGTGAAGCATTTTTTGATCCAACTGTACTAGGTCAAAATGTATTTAATAAAGATCCATTATCTTATTTTCATTCATTACAAAAGGAAAACACGACCGGACAGATGATTACACCAGTATATGGTGGAGGAACGATTAATACCGAACTAGAAATTTTAACAGGACTTTCAACAACTTTCATCCCTTCTGTTTCCTTAGGTTTTCAAAATTACATTAACAAACCGGTGAATTCTGCTGCAAGAATTGTTCGTGATCAAGGTTATACGGCAACAAGTATTCATACTTATCATTCATGGTTTTACCATCGTGATGAGCTTTATAAAAACCTAGGTTTCAATTCTTTTCAAACTAGACAAACATTCAAGAATGCCCAACTTTCTGATACAACAAAATTTATATCAGATGAAGAAATTAGTAAGCGTATCGTTCAAACATTAAAAGAAACTCCGACACCTGACTATATCTATTCAGTTACTATGGAAAATCATGGTCCTTATGACCATCCAAAAAAGCAATATAATGATTATGCAACGAATTTACAATTAGAAGATGGAAATAGAAATATCTTAAATACGTATGCTCACAATTTAGTGAACATAGATCATGCATTAAAAATGTTAATTGAATCCTTAAAACAATTAGATGAACCGACTATAGTTGTATTTTATGGTGATCATCTTCCAATGTTAGGTGATGATATGAGCGTATATAAAGATGCTAATTTTATAAAAAACCCAGAGGCCAAGGATGATTATATAAAAATGCATACAGTTCCTCTTCTGATTTGGAGTAATTATTTACAAAAACAACCGTCTATACAATTAAGTAGTAATTTCTTAACACCCTATGTTTTTCAATTGGCAAATATCCAAATGAATACGAATTTCTCGTTTTTAGCAAATTCAATTAATGGCAATGACCCAATAATACTTCCTTCAAAATTCCAAAAAAGTTCTAAGGAAACAAAGAAGTTTTTAACTAATTATGAACTGCTACAGTACGATATATTGAAGGGCAAGCAATTTACTTATCAAAATGGAAATCAGGTAAAGGATTTACCATACTTTTTAGGCAACCCAAATTTTACCGTTAAGAATATCGCGCCTAAAACACTAAGAGTTGGTGAAAGTAAGCAATTAATTACAATAACGGGAAAAGGTTTTTCCTATGCAACTAAAGTAAAAGTAAATGACCGAAACGTTGCTTTATCTTCCAGATCTGCAACGAAAATGCAATTCTTCCTATCAAAGAAGTATTATGAGCAAGCTGGTGACATTACTGTTGAAGTTTATATGAGCGATTCTTTAAAAAATGTTGTTGAAGGACCGAAACAAATAATAGTCGTAAAATAATTCGACTTCATCATATGTTTAAAAAAAGTAGAGCCATTTTTAATGACTCTACTTTTTCTTTTATTTCTGGGTCCTGTGAAGTAAACAAAAACAAGTATTTATTTCATGTAAACACTCGTAGGAATAACTACCTCTGGCATCCCCGCTGCATAAGGTAAAACTTCATATTGACTAAAAATAAGTCTGATTCCTTTTTTATCAAATGTCCATAATGTACTACGATCATTCAGTACAATCTCACTTGCTTTCGAAATAAATAAACCATCTTCGTATTTTTCGGATAAAATATTAAAAGCAGCATCTTTTACTGCAGTCGTCTGACCATTAATAGTTGATGATAATTTATATAATTTTCCTGTCTTTACATCAAAATTATAACTTTGACCTGTTGTCATTCCATGCGCTCCACCTAAGTAAGTGTAAGTATAAAAAATAATACTTAATTGATTATTCTCGTTGTATTTAACCTTATAAGAATAATCGTATTCGTAGCCCCACCATTCACCAAGGCTGTCATCCCACTCTGCTTTATCCTTTGCTTCGACCGCCTTAAATTTAGTATATGCTTTCGCAGCATTTAAACCTTTCGTTTTTAAAAACTCATTGATTTTCTTACGAGCATTTTGATCTTTCACATGACTAATTTGTGGATATGTAACTGGTTTGTTTTTAATTTTTACTTTCGTTACGGTTACAGGTTTTACTACTACCTGTGTATTACTCATTTTCTCTTCTGCACTCATAGATAATGGCTTAACTAAGGCAAAAGTCAGTGCTGTTGCTAAAAAAGCAAATAGGATTTTCTTCATTTTATATTGGTCTCCTTTAGTTTAAGATAATTTTTTTAATGGAAGCATAAAAGAACATTTAGTAGTTACATATATTTGTATTATTTAAGTAATAAACTAAAAAATAGATACATTATAAAGGATTCTTCTGATTCACCACCCTCTTCAACTTATAAAACTTCTTCTAAAATATTCCAAATAAACTACAATATGAATTATATTACATAATTGTTACAAAATAAATACAAATATTACAAATTGTAATATTTATTTTTTTCTACTTTTATATTGGTAATCATAATTGTTTTGTGCAAATGTACTCGAGGTAGATTGTAAGCGCATACTCAAGGTTGTATACTATACTTATCTAGTAATCTATACAAGTATTCGGAGGAGAACGTATGATAAAACAAATTCAGTTTTTCTTAGCTTCATCCAAGTTAGCAACTCAAATGCCTGGATTTCGAACTAGCACACCTTGGAAACAGCTTGCCGCTTTAATTGGATATCCAATTCTTTTCGTATTGTCTTATGTTTACATGAGTTATCAAATGAACCACGTAACATCAGCTCGTGATGGCATTCTTTTAGGCATTAACAATTTCGTTGTAGTTTTATGCATGATTATCCTTCCGTTTATTCTGATTACAAACATAAAAGACATTCGAAATAAACTACCGCTATTTAAAGAAAAGAATATCGGCAGAAAAGTTGCTGGGACTGCACTTACTGTGTTTCTGTTGTTTACGGTAATGGGTGTTTTGACTACTTCGATTAGTAAGATGTATTCTGATGAGTTTGTTGAGAAGATTAGTGTTATGAAATAAAAGTATAAAGTTTGATCTTGTTTTTATGAGATCAAACTTTTTTATATGTATTTATTCAAGAACATTTCACATTTAAGAACAATACATTTATATAATTCTGTTAAAGTTTTATATAAATGTATTTAAAAAGGTGAAAGACATGAACAAAAATATTAGAAGTAATCGGATTTTCTCAAATATCATTTGTTATATTGGCTTTTTCGTTCAATCTTTTATGCTCTATAGATATCATGAATTACTAATTTCCTATAATCCCACAATATTTAAAATCCATGTTTTCTTTGCTATTCTTTGGCTACTAATATCGATTTTAGGGACTGTCTGGATTAGATATATAGATAAGAATAAATACAAAGACAAAACTCAAGATTGAGTTTTGCCTTTGTATAAGCTATGAATATTAATAGTAAGTGTCTACGCTAGTTACATTCCATTTTTTCTTATCTTCATCATAAATAAATGTTACAGTATAGTCTTGACCCTCTAAAGTAGGCGTAGGTTCGTCACTAGAGTAATACTCAGCCGTTTTAGATTTTTCGTTTACATATAGAGAAGCATAATAGATGCCTTCTTCTTCCCAGATCGTGTTACTTTCATCATCAGTATATGGTTTTATTGATTGAAGTGTACTTATATAAGACTCTTCATAAAACTCCATATCATCTATGTCAGATTGTAAATTTTCCAAACGATATTCTGAAGCATTTACGACTTTAGTTATATCTTTTGATTTCAAAGCTTCTTTCTCTGACAGAAGATATGTTTTATAAGTATCCATTAGTTGATTTACAAATTCTTCTGGCATATAAAAATCTAAGTAAACATCACTATCATCAATTGTTTGAGTATTAGATTGTAGTTCTCCCCAAGGAAATTTCTTTTTGGCAAAAACACTAATCGAACTATCATACGTAACAGGTCCAAAATAGAAGCTACTATCCTCATATGATCCTTTTTCTTTTTCATTTACGTATAAAGTTGTATCTGAAAACGGTGTACTGATTTCTACATCATCACCTTCTAATTCATAATACACCTCATATGGTTCATTAGTAGAATTAGATAAATATATTTTTTGAGCATCCTCTAGTTTAATATAATCAGTATTTAGATTTGCAGTAGATTTATATACCCCAGGAATGTAAGGTCCTATTTCTTTTCCTTCATGAAAACTATGTCCTACTTCTTTTTCTCCAATTTTTACAACAGTGTCCGGATAATTTGTTGATAAATAAATATATTGCGGTTTAAATACCAACTGATAGTGAGGAAAAATTCCAAATTTTTTCGCCTCTTTACGTAAATAAAGATCTTCTTCTATAGGTTTATCATCACTAATATCAAGATTGGAATTTTCTACTTTTGTATAATAGCTTTCTTGTTTATGTACTAGATCAAGCAAGTTACTACGATAATCTTTATCTTTTACTAATTCCATAAATGGTTTTAAATTCTTTGAATTTATGTCCAATTTTTTGTCATCAGACTCTACCAACTTCGCAAGTTGTTTAGCATCATTAGTTTTTATGGCTTCAGTAAGACCATTAACTAATCTCTCTTTTCCGTAGTAATACTGTCCATACTTATAAGCTCCAAATACTATTGCTAATAAGATAACAGCTGAAACAACTAATTTTTTAGTTTTAGGTGAAAGAGGCTTTTGTGTCTTACTAATTGTATGACTCTGCTCACCTTTAATTTTAGAATTTTGATTATGTTCAATACTAGGTGTTATTGTTGTTCCACATTGACTACAAAACTTTATTCCTTCTTTTAAACCAGTTCCACAATTTTTACAGAATTCCATACTTCACCTCTTATAAACCGATAAAATTAGATAAGAAGTTGAAATCACTTCCACCTAACTCATTTAACTTAAATAACAACTGTTTCAATACACTTTGAATATAAATATATTCAGATAATATAATGACTATATAAATAATTAAAGAACCAATTAATGGATCAATAATATTTGAGTTTTTTAGCTTATAAATACTTAAAGTTAACGGAATGACAAACAACAAACACGTAATCCCAACACCTAAAATAAATAAGCTAATTTTGAATGAGATAAATGCAAAAATTAGACTAATAATAAATATAGTTAATAGCGTTGTGATAAACGTCCCATACTTTGCTACAGTATCTTTAAATGTTACTTTTGATTTTTTAACAAATAGATAAATTAATCCAATAATCACAAACTGTAATAGAAATATTACGAAAAATGGCTTTATGATAAATGTTGAGATTGGTAAAATATCTCCGGCTGTAACCGTGTCAGTAGGACCTTTTCCCATAGCATCTTGATATAGTTCGCCGAATCCACCACCTGAAAAAGTGATTAATAGATTAATTGCATCCTTTAGCATTATGTAAATAATAAATGGAATAATAACAGATGATAAAATGATTGAAATTAGTGCAGGAATAAACTTTGTTTCATCTGCAGCTTTTGCTGCCATAAATGGATTACGAAAAACCATTTTAAAGAAATCTATATATCCTAAACTTACAGCTTTAGCTTTGCCCACATAGTCAGATTGAGCTACAGTAGAGCTTACTTCTTGAGCTGCGTGATTAAGCGCATTATCCCCCTTCATTTTACCTTCTAAATCTTTTAATTTTGCTCCACAATTTTCACAAAAAAGATCTGTTTGCTGTATTGTAGCCTCACAGTTTTTACATTGCATAATTGT
>NZ_JBALMS010000035.1:137872-138670 GCF_036962205.1 Bacillus sp. JJ664
ATTTAATAAATATTTTCTTTTTTATGTATCAACTGGTATATTTTTTTAGAATTCATGATTTTAAAAAACTATAATATTTTTTTAATAGAATATAGCCTTAATGAAATTCTAATTCTTACTAATACTTTTTACACATTAGATTTCATAAAACACACCAAATTTACCACATATTATGAATTATATGGTATTTATTTTACAGAATAAATACAAATGTTACTTTTATTCTATAAACGATACTTTTTTACTACAAATTAACTATTATTTTTAAAAAATAATCCCAGCAATAGAAAAGTTAGGTTTTGATTAGATTTTAATTAACAAAAAAAATCTCTGTTGAATACAGAGATCTTTTACTTATGAATATTGTCTTGTGTTTCTATTTTACGTTAATTACTAAACTAACGGTTAGACCAAATTGTACTTTTCGTTGTTCCAAAGGGTGAGGATTCATAACCTTCAGCAACTACTGTTGCTCCAGTTGTGTTATCAGAGAAAATCTGAACAACCTCACTCAGTACACCTGAACCTGTTAATGTGAAAATCGCATCAACACTATCCTTTTTATCTACATTCACACCATACCATATATTACCGCTCGTATTTAAATTATCAGCATTCACAGTTGAACTATTTACGATTAATCCTGCTGCAGCATTATTTGTAGATGTAATATTATTTAATGTTACATCGGACGAGCTAACAACATTAATACCATGTCCATAATCTGTATTACCAGCTCCTGGGCCTGTCATTGGAATGCTCTTTGCACCAGTTACTGTAAAGTTTTCTAAGTTTACT
>NZ_JBALMS010000035.1:138716-150319 GCF_036962205.1 Bacillus sp. JJ664
CCTGTATCATTTGTCCAATCTGTATTACCTTTTGTAATCACTGTGTTTACACCTGCACCAATGATGCTTATTGCTTTATTAATTCGGATTTGGCTGTTTAATCTAAATGTTCCTTCTGATAAACGAATGACACCACCGTCTACCGCTGCAGCTACTGCATTTACAACACTACTATAGTATCTTGTTGTTTGACCAGAAATTAACGTAGCTACATTCTTTACGGCTTTATTGTTCCAAATTGTTGATGTCGAATCAGCAAAACTATATTGATCATAACCTGTCGCATTTATAGCTACATTTTCTGTAGTTCCAGAGAAGATTTGAATATCTTCTTCAATTAGACTATCTCCAGTTAATGTAAAACTTGCATTTACACTATCTTTCTTTTCTACATTTACACCGTACCACTTATTTCCAAGCGTTCTTAAGTTCTCAGCTCTTACTATTGAACTATTTACGATTATTCCTGCTGCATCATTTCCCTTAGATGTTACATTTTTCAGCGTAACGTCTGAAGAGCTTACAATGTTAATACCAGTTCCATAATCTGTTCCGCTCCCAGATCCAGTCATAGTAATATTTCTTGCACCTTCTACAGTTAAGTTTTCTAAGTTTACTGCTTCTTCTCCACTAATCACTGTAATAAGTGATGCATAACCTTTTGATCCTGTATCATTTGTCCAATTTGCATCACCTTTTTTGATTACAGTACTCTCACCTGCACCGATTATGCTAATTCCCTTATCAATTCGGATTTGACTATTTAATTTGAAAGTACCTTCTGATAATCGAATGACATCACCATTTACCGCTGCAGCTACCGCATTCGCTACATTACTATAATAGGTAGTCTTTGTATCATGAGTTAAGCTTGCAATATTTTTTACAGCTTTATTGTTCCAAATCGTTTTTGTTGTTCCTTCTAACTTATATTCATTGTACTGATTAGCTGTTACTTGAACATCAGATGATAAATCAGATAAGATTTGTATATCTTCTCCAATCACACCATTACCAGTTAATGTGAAGTTTGAATTACCTCTATCTTTTTTATCTACATTTACACCGTACCACTTATTTCCATTTGTAATTAAATTTTCAGCACTTACAGATGAACTATTTACGATCAAACCTGCAGCGTCATTATTTGTAGAAGTGACATTTCTTAACGTAACATTTGATGAACTTACAACATTAATCCCGGAACCATAATCTGTACCAGTTCCAGCACCGGTCATTATTATATTTTTGGCTCCATCTACTTTTAAGTTCTCTAAGTTTACTTCTTTATTTCCACTTGCCACAGTAATCAGTGAAGCATAACCCTTTGAGCCAGTAACATTTGTCCAAGGGTTCGAACCTGTTGTAATGACAGTAGAATCTCCTGAACCAATTAAATCAACTGATTTATCAATTCTAATTTGAGCATCTAATGCGTATACTCCTGCTTTTAAGTAAATAGAATCCCCATCTTTTGCATTCGCTATTGCAGATGTTAACTCGCTTGCATTTGAGACAAATCTAGCACTCGTTGGATATTCGTTTACATAATGAACAGTTGGCACTTGCCATTTAGTAGTGTAAGATTCTCCGAATGTACGAGATTGAATGATTACATTAGAAGGTGATGATACTTTAAAACCTTCATCTGTATCGATGTTGTAAGTACGAACAAGTTGACCATTAATATATTGTTTCAGCTTGCCTTGATCGTAAGTCATTGTCAAAGTATAAACTCCTGTTGCAGTTGATATACCTGTTAACGGAATCCAAGTACCCGTTGTACTATCCCATGATTCCCAACCTTTTTCGTTTGAATCAGCATCATATTTATATTGTAAAATGGCCCAATCTAAGACATTGTTTTGTTTAGCTGCATCAGCATTGATTCCATCAACTTGAACCCACATTGAAGTTCTCACACCACTACCAGATGTAAGTTCGTTTGTTAAGTCAATCTTTGATTCTACTTTCCATTTATCTGTTAACCCTACGTTTGTCTGTGCGCCTTTACCTTGCCAGTCATACCAATTACTTGCATTTTTTTGTTCGGTAGTTGAGTGAGTAATCCATTCATCTTCTGAAATTCCCCATGTTTTTGGTTCAGATCGATCTGTAGTCCAGCTACCAAGTGTAGCGTTTGTATCATACACATCCACCCATTTAACCTGTTTATTTGAATACGTTACATAGCCCGACTTTTCAATAGATAATTCATTATTCTTATTAGACTCTATTAGTGGGACTGAAATTTCATTTTTGCCCACTTTTGTTTTATCAGCCAGTAATATACCATTCCACTTAATATCTGCTCCTGCAACATCACTCGTAAATGAAACTACATCCTCATTCACTACTATTGCTGAAACGTTAATCGGATTTAGAATGACACTTGATCCACCACCACCAGATCCTGTTGTAGGAGCAGGTGGTGTAGTCGGAATCTCAACACCATTTTCTTTCCCAACTTGATCTATTTGGTCTTTGTCTTTTAATAAATCCTTATTTTCAATATTTTCTACTTTTGTATTTTGACCAAGCTCAATCTTACCTTTATTATTATCAGATGCCGAAATATCTCCAACATTTGGTATGTTTAATACGATATTTGAAACTGAGTTCAATACAACATTCTGAATTGTTGCAGTACCTGTCACTTGCAGATTTGAACCTGTTGTGTTGATATTGACAGAACCCGTCGGAACATTTACTTGTAGTGTTGCTGCGTTTCCATTAATAGTCAATGTGCCTACATTTGTATTATTTCCACCGTTTAATGTTAGGTTGCCAGAAGTTGTTACCGCATCAACTTGTGCTTGATTACTTAGTGTAACTGTCGTATTACCACTAACAACTAATTGACCTACATGCGCATTGATCGTAATTGAAGAAATGCTTCCGTTTACTGAAACTTGGTTCGCACCATTTTGTAGATTTAATCTTGTAATTGTTGAGCCTGTCGCGTTTTGAATAAACGCATTTGAAACTAAAGTAATTTCACCAATTGTCGATTGACCTGTCGTTTGAACAGATGAGCCAGACCCTTTAATTTCTAATTTACTTAACTTTGAATTCTCAAATACAAGGACTAATTGTACTGAAGGAGTAGTAACTTGCGTTTGTGTTACACTCGGTACTGAACTTGGTACAACATATGAGAGTGATTTATAGAATGCTTGTCCTAAAGATTTTTTACCAGATTGAGAATTACTTGATGAAGTAGAAGATTTTACTGTACTTGAACTAGATGTGATTGTTTTTCCTTTAACCGTAACTTTGCTTGTGTAGAATACGTGTTTCACTTTATTTGTAAGCTCTAAATCTTTAGAAGTTGTAATGTTTTTAAGCGTTATGTAATCTGCATTTACTCTAATCTTTCCACTAATTACAGTACCTTTAGCATCTAATAAATTATTATTTTTATAGGTTTTATCTCCACTCTTCGAAGCTTTACCAGAATTGTTTAATTCTAAAAATAATAACTGTTTGATGACTCTGTTTTGATCATACTTAAACTGAATTTTCGCACTTTTTAAAGCGGTTGTGTTCGAGAAAAATCCTTTTAATGATTGATCAAATTTATAGGATTTATTACCTACAACTACAGTTCCTTTTGAAATTTCCCCTACTGATTCGACTTTTGAAGTATAAACCTTAACTTTAGAAGAACTTTGTGCTACTAATTGTTCGTTGTTTCCAGTTGCATGTATATAATTACTAGCTGCCTTTGCGCTTAGCGTATTTAACGGCAAGCTAGTCGCAATTGAAGAAGCAATTAAAACTGAACTAATTGTTGTTTTTAGGTACTTTTTACTCACTTTACTATTCATTCCCACGATTCCCCTTTGGTCTTTTGGATTACTGATATATCACAAACGTGACTTTTTAATTATATAAGAAAGAATGTTGAATAGGTATGCAAATTTTCAGATTTGACAGAAAAGTTTCGACAATTGAAACAATAACCCTGTCGAATAAGCATAAAAAAAGACGAAACCTCTTTTAAGGCTTCGTCATTCTCTTATTTATTTACTAATGTATAACTAGTTTTAATCGAAGAAGGTACAGTATAGTACTTAACAGTAGTACTTTTCTTGATATACAAACTATTACCTAATTTGTAACCATATTTGTCAGTTCCATAAACACCATTTTCTGCGCCTTTATAGATTGTTTTGTAGTAAACTAATTTACCAGATTTTAGCTTGTAGATTTTCGTTGTTGCCACCGCAACAGTTTTACCTGTCATACCTGGTTTGTATTCAATCTTACCCCACATTACTTTTGGTTGAAGATTTAATTTATAAGCCACTTGCTCATAGTTACCTTTGTAGAGTGAAACCTTTAAGTAGTAAGTTCCTTTTGCTAAATTGATATTTCCAAGAGAAACATTATTAGATTTACCTGCTTTTGTATAGAATGTTTTTACAACTTTATTACTACTATTTACTAATACTGCTTTGAATGCAGTGTATGGAGCTTGTGACATGTTTAATGTTACATTTGCTGTTGCAGGCATATTTAACTTGTACGTATCAATATCAGATTTCCAAGATAAAATACCATTATAAGCACGCTTTAATGCGACTGGTGTTGCAGTAGTTGTTGTTTCGTTATTCTCTTTTTCTGAATAATTATCAGCAACGAACTTCGCTTGTGTCATGTAATACTCGTTTGCATCTTCATCTTCAGGATCATGTGTAACGACTACATAGTAAGTTCCAGCTGCTACACCAACTGTAAAGATATCATCAACTTCATCAGTTTCATTCGGTTCAATCGTCCAATCTTCAACAACTTCATATTTAGAATTTACTAATAAGTAATTTAAAGCTACGTTTGGAGAATAGCTTCCACGGATTGTTAATTTACCAGTTGACGGAGTCGTAATTTTAAAAATATCATCCGTTTCAATATCAGTAAAGCCAGTATAATATTTATTTAGCGTCATTGGTGTTGCAGTAGTTGGATCATTATTAGATTCTTTTTCTAAATAGTTATCAGTCCAGTATAAAACTCGCATACTGTACATATTTGAATTATTATCTACAGTTCCACTTTCAACTGACATTTTAATATAGTATGTTCCAGCAGGTAACCCCTCATAAAACGCATCAATTGATTCTTCACCCTCTGCTAAAGACCAGCTTTGTAGCGTTTCATCCTGTTCATTGTAAAGCTCTATTGAAGTAACAGCAGTTCTTAATACTGATGTTTGTACTTTAATTCCGCCATCTTTACTTAATGTAAACTTATAAGTATCAACATCTTCTGCTGTTTCAAATGTTCCAGTACCGTAAGTCTCATATGGATATAGTTCATCACCAGTTGATGAAAAACTAATATTTGTTGCAGTTTCCTTTGTCCCATTTTGTTCTACTTCTGTTGTTTCAGCAGATCCTACTGTAGCAAACCCACCAAAAGCAGACAAAGCAAGTGCAAATGCAGTTACATAAGATAATAATTTCTTCACGTTGTACTCTCCCTTTGTTGTTATTCTGAATTTTTTTCTTTCGGTACTATTTTAAGTTAAATTAAGATATTTTAATAGGTTTAATTTTACCCATTATCGTCTACCATCTTATCATTTTAATGAACTCGTAAACATGTAAAAAGACATTAAAACGGATCATTTAAATCATGTTTTTCTAGATCCATAATCCTAAACTAGTTAAAAAACAATTAAAATTTGATTATATATTACCGATATAAGTATGAGTCTAATTCTTTTTAACTAAGGATATGACAAAAATTACCTGGAAGTGATGGTGGGAAAAATGAAAAAAATAAATTTGCTGATTGTTGCTACGATGAGCCTTGGTCTAACTTTAGCACCAGTTTCAACAAGTATATCAAAGCTGATCGGCCAATCAAACGTTGCTGAAGCTAAAAAACAAAAACCACTTACACAACAAGAATTTAACAAAAAAGTAGCAGAATTAGGTAGAACGATTAAAGAGTATAAGCAATATGTTAAAGAATGGAATGTTTATATTACTGAGTATCGCTCAGCAAATGCAGAAATGTTCGGAAGTCTATTTGAGGAAGAAACAATTGATCTAACTGAGGATGAATTAGTAACATTTTATCTAAAGCATATATCAGATTTAACAGCTGATAATAGTGGTCTAGAAGATTACTTAGAATCTTATGAAATCGATGAACTTTCAACTTACATTGATGACGTAGCAAAAACAAACTCGAATACTAATAAAATAAATGCAAAAATAAATGAATATGAAAAAAAATACGTAGCTGAAGTGAAAGCGAAAAAATTTGACTCAGCTTTAAAAATTAGAAATGAACAAGTTAAATTATACTATAAACTTGTAAGTGAACTTAATAACGTAGCTGAAGCTGAAGAATATTTAAATGATACACTTTATTATATTGTTGAGCAATATGATGAATATGTAGACGATGAATTTAGTGATGAAGAATCAGAAGATGTAATCGATGATGATTACTATTATGATAATTATTCATATTAATTAAAAATAAACAAAGCCTGTACTATGTTTAAGAACAGGCTTTGTTAAATAATAAACCTACAATTATTGAGTAATCACTTCAACCGTTGTATTATAGGCAGAGTTTGAGAACACTTGAGTAGTATCTAAATAGGTTGCAAATTCTATAATATAAATTCCAGGAGGCAATTTAGTCTCAGATTTTGAAACGATTTTCCCCGTTGCGTCTTTTTCTTCTTCTCCCCAATCGACTGTTTCGCCATTTACATCATATATTTCAAAAGAATATTCTCCCTGTAAATTAGCGTCTAATGCAAATGATTCTATTCTAACTGTAGACTCTTCAGTTAAAAGGAACGCATAATAATCAAAATCATCATTATTACTAATCGTAGCTTTAATATGATTTAACTTATACTCTAGTATATCAGAATCCTTCGGTAAATCATTTGGTTCTTCCTCTTCTATAGTCCCTTCACCACTTAATGGCACATAATACAAACGATTCACAGTTAACAATGTATTCGGAGATGTTAATTTTATCTTCTTATAGTAATTGATCGGTATCGCAAGGTTCATATTTTGACCCTCAACTAAAGTAGCTACATTAATACCAATTACCTCACCGTACTTATTCACAAGCGCACCACCACTATTTCCACTACTAATTGGCGCAGTACTTTGAATATATGGTGTTGAATCGCCATCTAATTTCACAGATCTATTACTAATGATTCCCTCAGTAATTGTATTACTAATTCCTAAAGGACTACCTAAAGCAAAACTCTTTTCACCAGTTTTAATTGAACTTGATTCACCTAATGTAACTGCTTTTAAATTAGAAACACCATTAATCTTCAATACAGCCAAATCTCGATCGGCATCAAACCCAATTACTTCATTCGTTTTAAACTTTCTGCCATCACTTAAAACAATTACGACGTAACTTGGTTCAACAATATTAGTTATAACATGGTGATTTGTTACAACAACACCATCAGATTTTGTAATGACACCACTACCTGTTTTTAATAACTTATCCTTCGCATCATATAGCTCTATATACACGATAGAAGGGTTTACCTTTTGAAATACCTGTTGTGTAGTCAAAGCTTTCTTAGAAACAGTTACAGTTGTCACTGCACTATATTTTGTATTTGGAAGATATGCAGTAACCTTCGCAGTACCTTCTTTAATCCCCTTAACGGTCCCAGATTGATTCACTGTAACAATCGAACCCGAACTCGACTTCCATTTTACTTTGGAAAGTTTTGTCCCCGAAACTGAAAGACCAACCTTAACGCTCTTACCAACTTCCAAACTATACTTCGCTTGTTTCATCGCTAATTTAATACCAGCTGCAGAAGCCTGTGGTGAAAAAACAGAAAAACCAAACAATAATACGCAAACACAAATCATTAACAGTTTTTTCATTTCTTTCCTCCTATGTAAGAGCGCAGTAACCTTATGATATAAACAGAGATTCTTAGGATATTAGAATTTGATTATATAAGTTAAGGTTATATTAACCCAGTGTAGGAAAATTTTACCATAAATCATATTGCTAAAAGTTAACGAAAATCTAACAATAATTAATTACAGTAATTTTTGATTTACATAATTCTACAACTTCCAATTATAGTTGGCACAAATATATTGCTTTCTTGTGGGGCGTTTTTAAATGATTTTTTAATGAGTATAGAAAACTTTACATGTTTATCATGAATACCAATTCTTTTTTTGGATCTGTAATGTAAGAATCTATCATCTGAAGTATTTGTGTTTTAATTTTACTTCCGCTAGTCTCTAAACTTAGCTTTTTCAAAATTAGATCATGCATCAATGGATCTATAATGGGATCAATATTTGCGTCATTTATATAATAATGTTCTTAGCAATTCCTCTTAATGAATCACCAATTAAATAATAATAATAAATAAATTGTAGGACAAATAATTCATTTTGTTTTGAATGTCATTTGTATTTTTAAATGTTGCTGGAACGATTCTTTCATCAGGACCTAGAACATAACCAAGTGGATAGATACCATCATATGATTTCCTTTCTAACACCTTTGATTTTTTTGAGTTTGAGAGAGTCAAAAAGCAACATACAAGAATAAATAAAAAAAGCCTCGTAAAGATTTCTCTTTACGAAGCTTTTTGGAAGTTATAGTTATAACATTATAATCAATATTTATTACTTAGTTAAAACTACGTCTTTCACTGCATTACCAGCTGCATCTTTAATGTTTGCAGATGCAAATTCAACAGTAATTACGTCTGTTAATTTGAATGCTGTTGCAGAACCTTTAATTGTTAATTTAGTACCAGTAGCATCTAAAGCAAATGGAGTAGTAGCATCTAAAGTAATAGCGTTGCCGTTAACTTTTACAGTCACTCCAGTTACAGCTCCAGCTGGAAGAGATACTTTTTCAGATAGGTCTACTAAAAGATTTTGACTATCTACTAATGATACTTTTGATGCAACTGCTGCTACGTTTTCAAGTACGCCAGCGATTAATTCTGCGCCTTCTCCGTCAGCAAGAACATTTCCATCAACATCTTTAACATTACTGTTAATTACAAGAGTACGATCACCCGTTGCAGTAATAGTGTTTGTTGGTAATGTGATAACAACAGTTTTCTTGTTTCCAACGAAGTTTAATGTAGTTCCTGCTGGAAGTGCAACTCCACCTAAAGTGTAGTTAGCAGCTGTTAAAGCAGATGCACCCATATCTTTATTGTAAACAACTTGAAGTTGACCTGGTGTTAGAGCAACTTGTGTAGCAACAGCAGTTACTACTTTTTGTGAAGCTACAGTGCTAGTAACTGTAGTTGTGAATGTAATTGGTGCAGTTGTTACGTTTGCAACTGCTGCCTTATCAGCGATTTTACCTGCAGCTAAAGTTACAGTGTAAGTACCCGCTTTAAGTTTACCATTAGATACATAAGTAGAAGCTACATCATCAGCTGTAGTTACTGTATTGTTATCATTAGTTAAGTTAAATACTAAATAATTTGCTTCGTCGCCAGAAATCGAACCATTTCCGTTTGCATCGTAACCATCAGCGATAACATCATCTAATACGTCTAAAACAGCAGTTGGGTGAAGAACTCCTTCACTATCTACATATTTAACTGAAATATCAGCTTTAGCGATTGCAGCTGGGTTTACATCCTCATCAAATTTAACGATTAATTTATCATCTTTAGTAATAACACTTACAAATTTTGGAGCAGTTTTATCTTTTACTAATGATACTGAAGTAGTTACTGCATCTCCAGTATTATCAGAGATATCTTTGAATGTATCAACTTTGATTGTTGTATTTAAGAAGTCACCTGCAACAGCGATATCTTTTACAAACACAGTTGGATCAGTAGCATCTTTTTCTGTAGCAGTTAACTTAAATGTTGAACCATCACCTAATGTAACTGTTGCATAATCTGTAGCAGCTGTAGGGTCAAGATCTTTTAATTGCTCAGAGAATTTAAATGTTGCTTTTGTACCTTGAACTGTTACTTGTACAGTTGGTTTAGTAGTATCAGCAGTACGGTTTAATTGAACAGAAAGTGGGTTAGCAATGTTACCTTTAACATCCTTAGCACCAACGATTTCTAAGTTCGATACTTTACCTGCTTCAACATTGAAGATAGTTACTGAAGAACCACCAGCAGTAAATGTTGCATAATCTGTACCTTCAACTAATACTACACCATTTAATGAAATAGTACCTTCGTTTGCTAAAGCTTCACTGAATTTTACAGTTGCGCTAGCACCGCTATAATCAACTCCAGTTACAGTAGGAGCAGTAGTATCAGAAACAGTTACAAAGCCTTTAAATGCTTCAACGTAAGCTGATGCATTGTCTTTTAATTTAACAGCATCTTTTAATACATCAACAGTGTATGTTCCTGCGAAGAATTCAGCTCCACCAGATACAGTTACTGTTAAAGTTTTTCCATCTTCACTTAAAGAACCTTTAAGTAAACCAGCAGTTACAGGTGCAGCTCCGCTTGTATTAACGATCTTTAAAGAGTTTGCATCAATAACACCAGTTGTAGCGTCATAAAGTGAACCTGCCGCTACTGCTTTATTGAATTTAACTTCTAATTTAGTACCGTTAATTGCAGTTTCCATCAATTCCCAGTATAATAAAAAAAACGTCGAATCCAATAATACCAATGGATTCAGACGCATTATGTCGAAATAACTAGTAAGGTTAATTTTAGATTTACGAATGTCTCTCGACATTTTCATACAACAAGCATTCAGTGAGATTTTTATCAAATAATCGAAAAAATAATAAAAACGTTAAAACCATTTCATTAAGTATATCGATATATTCTCCTTTACTCCTTCAAATTATGTAAAGTAAATGTCGTTCATATTTTTCAACTACCATGGAAGTACGAATAAAATTCCATTCACTATGGTGAATCTGGTTTTTAAATATCAATTATCAACATTTTACTTTAACAGAGCTTAAATCAAATCAAAAAAAAGCGATTATTTTCGCTTCTTTTTACTTATCATAATTTAATTTTTTTCTTATTAAAATAGCTTCTATCATGTGGTATTAACTCGATTTCCTTATCTTTTTCTTTATATCTTGCAAATATGTCTTCCTTGTTCCAGCCATTAGGCATTGAATTTTTTAATAACCCTTTATTTTCATCTTCATGAATCGTTGCAATCCATAAATATTTATCGAGCATATCATATATAAAATCTTTATCTATCTCTTTTTCTTCTTGTATTTTCTTTTCACACTCTTTAATTATATATTCTGTCTTAGGTACCATATGTTCATAGATTAATTCTCCACTTCCCCATTTGCCTTTCTGAAGTAATTTAATAGCTCTTGGACTAACATAATCGGCTGTATACCATCTTCTTCTATAACCTCTTGGCAAGTGTTTTGTTAATATCGTTATATGTAAATTTGCGAGGAATTTAGTTCGCGCTTCTTTCATTCCACTTTTGTATAATTCATTATCCCAGCGAATGCTATTTAAGAAATACCAGTATTCTTCTGCAACTCTTTTTAATATTTCTTTCCTTTCAGGTAACATAGATTATCCCTCGCCTATTATTATTTAATTTGAATCTATTAAAATTTATTGTTGA
>NZ_JBALMS010000035.1:150338-150772 GCF_036962205.1 Bacillus sp. JJ664
AAAGAAAAAGAATGTTTTATTGCAGTCTAAATTTTTCCTCTTCAACTAAAGCACTCATTTGGGCCAGAAAAGTTTTTATAAAAATGTAATCTGGTTATCTATCTCTCTAATCAACGGTTTTACGATAAAATTCAGGAAGATTATTTCAACGACGAAATTATAAATTTTAATTATTAAAGCGATCTATTATATTATCAAATGTAATAACTAATTGAATTAAGTTTAACTTAGTTATACCTTTATAATTTTCTAAATCTTGTTTTAATAATTCATTTAATTCATTTATATAAGGCTGATCTTCCTTATAGTGAGCACTAATATTATCAAAATCATATATTGATTGAAATAAGCTACGTATTCTGCTTATTTCATAATTAGATAAACTCACTATTATTTTATAAAATTTCTTCATATCAATATATTTTAATACTGCT
>NZ_JBALMS010000036.1:0-11742 GCF_036962205.1 Bacillus sp. JJ664
GGATAAGGTTTTTTGTTGTTCATATATTAGTTAGATTTTAATTTTTCTAATTCTACTAAGAATTTATCATTAAGTACTTTAATATAAGTACCTTTCATACCAAGTGAACGTGATTCAATAACACCAGCGCTCTCTAATTTACGTAAAGCATTAACGATAACTGATCTAGTAATACCTACACGGTCAGCAATTTTACTTGCTACTAAAAGACCTTCATAACCGTTTAACTCTTCGAAAATATGTTCAATAGCTTCTAACTCACTGTAAGATAGTGATGAAATTGCCATTTGTACAACCGCTTTACTTCTTGCTTCTTCTTCGATTTCTTCAGCTTTTTCGCGAAGAATCTCCATACCAACTACTGTTGCACCATATTCTGCTAGAATTAGATCATCATTTTCAAATTCATGGTTGATACGTGCAAGTACTAGTGTACCTAAACGCTCACCACCACCGATAATAGGAACGATTGTTGTTAATCCACCAGCAAATAATTCTTTATTTTCAACTGGGAAAGCAGTATATTCACTTTCAATATCAAGGTTTGAAGAAGTTTCATTAATATTAAAAAGACTTTGAGTGTATTCTTCAGGGAATTGACGATCACTAAACATTTTTTGCATACGCTCATTTTCAATCTTTTGGTGAAGACCGTATCCTAATAACTTTCCTTTACGGCTTAATACAAATACATTTGATTCAATTACTTCTTCTAAAGTATCAGCCATTTCTTTAAAATTAACTGGCTTACCTGCTGATTGTTGTAATAACTTATTTATTTTTCTCGTTTTGTCTAATAATTGCATCTTTCTAAATGCCTCCTATTTAATTGTACGTTTCCTATAAGATAAATTGACTAATATCTTTATCTTTTGCAATATTTGCGAGTTTTTCATTTACGTATTGCGGAGTAATAAGAATAGTACCCATTTGGATTTCTGACGCTTCAAATGATAAGTCTTCAAGGAGCTTTTCCATAATTGTATGAAGTCTTCTAGCACCTATATTATCAGTAGATTGATTTACTTCAAACGCTATTTCTGCGATTCTACGTATAGCATCGTCAGAAAATTCGATTTGTATACCTTCTGTAGACAATAAAGCTTTATATTGTTTAATAATTGAAAAATCTGGCTCAACTAAAATACGTACAAAGTCTTCAACTGATAGTTTACCCAGTTCTACTCGAATTGGAAATCGTCCTTGTAATTCTGGTATTAAATCTGAAGGCTTTGAAGTATGGAAAGCACCAGCTGCGATAAACAAGATATGGTCTGTTTTGACTGGGCCATATTTTGTTACGACAGTGCTTCCTTCTACAATTGGTAATATGTCTCTCTGAACGCCTTCTCTTGATACATCTTGCGTACTACTATTTTGTTTACTTGCAATTTTATCAATTTCATCTATAAAAATAATACCTAATTGCTCCGCTTTATAAACCGCTTCTTGAGTAACTTCATCCATATCTATTAATTTCTGAGCTTCCTCATTCGTAAGAATTTTACGAGCCTCTTTTACGGAAAGCTTTCTTTTTTTCGTTTTCTTTGGAAATAAACCACCTAGTGATTCTTGAAAGTTCATTCCCATTTGTTCCATTCCGGTTCCTTGCATAAAATCTAACATTGGTGCTTGTTGTTGTTCTACTTCAATGGATACAAGCTCATCTTCTAGTTTTCCAGATAATAGTTGAAATTCTATATTTCTTCTCTTTGATGTTATTTCTGTATCATTCTCATCTTGCTCTGAATCTGAGTTTTGCGAATCCTGATTAAAAAGCATCTCAAGTGGATTTTTAAACGATGATTGTTTTTTTATACTTGGGACAAGAATTTTAACTAACCTTTGATTTGCGTTTTTTTCAGCTTGTTCTTTCACCTTATTCATGCGATCTTCTTTTACAATACGAATGGCAGTTTGAACTAAATCTCGAACCATAGATTCGACATCTCTTCCAACATAACCAACTTCTGTAAACTTCGTCGCTTCTACTTTAATAAAAGGCGCACCAACAAGTTTTGCCATCCTTCTAGCAATTTCTGTTTTACCTACCCCTGTTGGTCCAATCATTAGTATATTTTTAGGTGAAATTTCTTCACGGAAAGAATCTTCTAGTAGACTTCTACGATAACGATTTCTGAGTGCAATTGCTACTGCCTTTTTCGCTTGATGTTGGCCAACAATGTATTGATCAAGTTTTTCAACAATTTGACGCGGCGTGAAAGAAGTACTCATTACACACTCTCCTATTCTAATTCTTCTAAAATTATATTTCCGTTTGTATAAACACAAATATCACTTGCAGTTTTTAAACTTGCATAAGCTATTTGTTTAGCTGTAAGATTATCTCCGGCGTTTTCTTTTAATGCTCTACCAGCAGCTAATGCATAGTTGCCTCCAGAGCCAATCGCAAGAATTCCATCATCAGGCTCAATTACTTCTCCAGTTCCTGAAATTAATAATAATGAGTTATGGTCCATTACGATCAGCAATGCTTCAAGTTTATGTAGTACTCGATCTGTACGCCATTTTTTGGCTAATTCAACTGCTGCTCGTTGAATATTTCCATTATATTCGACGAGTTTGCCTTCAAATAACTCAAAAAGTGTAAACGCATCGGCAACAGAACCTGCAAATCCAGCAAGAACCTTTCCATTAAAAAGTTTCCTAACTTTCCTTGCAGTGTGCTTCATTACGACTGCATTTCCAAATGTAACTTGACCGTCACCTGCCATTGCACTTTTACCATTGTGTTGTATCGCGAATATCGTTGTAGCGTGAAAATTGGACATTTGAATCCTCCTTAGAAATACCGATTTCTAAAAATGAGCATATTTTAAGCTCTAGGATGATGTAGATTGTATACTTTTTGTAATCTTTCTTTCGTAACATGTGTATAGATTTGTGTAGAAGATAAATTCTCATGTCCTAACAGTTCTTGAACACTACGAATGTCTGCTCCACTATCTAACATATGTGTTGCAAAAGTATGTCTTAACATATGTGGATGAATCTTGTTTGTTAACGAAGTTTCTTTGATCATCTTTTCTAGAATTACTCTTACTCCTCTTGGTGTAAGATTCTTTCCTCGATGATTCAAAAAAAGATCATCATTATTTTGCTGGTTAGCTACTATCAGTTTATTTCTGCCATCTTCTATATATGTATGAAGAGCTTTTTCTGCAAAACTACCAAATGGAACATATCGTTGCTTATTTCCTTTGCCAGTAACTAAAATTGTCCCAATATGAAAATCAATGTCTTTTAATTTCAAACTACAGCATTCGCTTACTCGGATTCCAGTAGCATATAGCAATTCTAATAGAGCTTGATTTCGTTGACCAAGCTCATGTTCTAGATTGCTAATCGTAAATAGTTTTTCAAGTTCTTCTTTATATAAAAATCTAGGGATCATAGTTTCTTTTTTAGGAAGCGATGCTAAAATAAATGGGTTTTCTTTCGCTTCGTTTTCACGCATTAGAAAACGATAGAAACTTCTTAAACAAGAAATATGCTTAGAAACTGTACGTCTTGATAACTGTTTATCATGTAAAGTCGTTAAATAAAGACGAACATCAAAATATGTAACTGAAGAAAATGAAGAAATGGATTGTTGCTCCATAAAAACTAGAAATTGTTCAATAATTTTTTGATAACTATTTAATGTGTATTGTGAAGAGTTTTTCTCTAATTGTAAATACTGAATGAATAATTGACACAATATTTTAATATTCAAGGTAATTTCTCCTCACAAGCCACTACATACTAACATAGATAGTAGCTATTTGCAATTTATTTTCTCAACATTCTACAAAATTCATAATTGATTCTAATGCTCTATTTGCATAAGCTTCATATCGTTCTTGTTTTCTCTTAACTTTTACTTCTAATCTTGGGAAAAGTCCAAAATTAGCATTCATTGGTTGGAAGTGTTTTGCGCTAGTTGTCGTAATATAATTTGCCATACTTCCAATAGCTGTTTCCGTTGGGAACTGTACTAATTCCTTACCTAAAACTAATCTAGCTGCATTTATTCCAGCAACTAATCCTGAAGCAGCAGATTCAACATATCCTTCTACCCCAGTCATTTGGCCTGCAAAGAATAAATCGTCTCTACCTTTGAATCGATAAGTAGCTTCTAATAGCTTCGGAGAATTGATAAATGTATTACGATGCATTACGCCGTAACGAACAATCTCAGCGTTTTCCAATCCTGGGATCAATTGAATAACTTCTTTTTGTGGTCCCCATTTTAAATGTGTTTGGAATCCTACTATATTATATAAAGTTCCTGCACTGTCGTCTTGACGTAGTTGAACAACTGCATAAGGTATCTTACCTGTCTTTGGATCTTCTAAACCTACCGGCTTCATTGGACCAAATAATAATGTTTGTTTCCCTCTATTTGCCATAACCTCTACCGGCATACATCCTTCAAAGAATATCTCTTTTTCAAATTCTTTTAATGGCACTGTTTCAGCAGTCGTTAAAGCTTCATAAAAACGATCAAATTCTTCTTCTGTCATTGGACAATTTAAATAAGCAGCCTCACCTTTATCATATCTTGATTTTAAATAAACCTTATTTAAATCAATCGTTTCTTTTTCAATAATAGGTGCTGCAGCATCATAAAAGTAAAAATAATCTTCGCCAGTTAAATCTTTTAGTTTTTGAGAAAGCTCAGGTGAAGTTAGTGGGCCTGTCGCAATGATTGTTGGTCCTTCTGGTATTTCAGTCATCTCTTCATTATGTACTACTACATTAGGATGGTTTTTCACGTATTCAGTTACTTTACTAGCAAACTCATGACGATCAACTGCAAGTGCTCCTCCAGCAGGTACAGCACATTCGTCAGCAGAACGTATAATAACTGAATCTAGTCTTCTCATTTCTTCTTTTAAGACACCTACAGCATTTGTTAATGTATTTGCTCTAAGTGAGTTACTACAAACTAACTCAGCAAATTTATCTGTATGATGAGCAGGTGTTTGTCGTACCGGTCTCATTTCATATAAATGAACTTTAATTCCTCTTTTTGCAATTTGATATGCAGCTTCACTTCCTGCTAAACCTGCACCTATTACGTTAATAAATTGTTCCATTGATAACTCCTTCTACGTTGTATCCTACTTTACGTATTTATTTTATTGTTTGTTTCTTAAATTTAGCTTTTAAAAAAGTGAAATGAAAAGGAAAAGTGAGCAAAATAATTGCTCACACTTGTTGGTCCTCTTTGTAGTCGCATGATACACATTGAACTTGTATACCTTTTTTCATTTTCTTTTCTACTAATAAGTTTTCACATTTTGGACATGGTCTTGCAATTGGTTTATCCCACGATAAGAAATCACATTCAGGATAATTGTTACATCCATAGAAGATACGATTTTTCTTTGATTTACGTTCAATGATTCTACCATCTTTACAATTAGGGCAGTTTACATCTATTTCCTTCACGATTGCTTTCGTGTTTCGACAGTCTGGGAAGTTTGAACACGCCATGAATTTTCCATATCGTCCCATTTTAAATACCATTGGGCTTCCACATAATTCACAATCTTCTCCAGCTGGTTCATCTTTAATTTCGACCTTTTGCATTTCTTTTTCAGCGATAACTAAATGCTTTTCGAATCCTTTATAAAAATGATCGATAATTTGAATCCAGTTTATATTACCGTCTTCAATTTTATCTAGATCGCCTTCCATTTGAACAGTAAACTCGATATTGATAACTTCTGGGAAAAATTCCAATACAAGATCAAACACTATTTGTCCAAGCTCGGTCGGTACAAATCGTTTATTGTCTAGAGAAACATAGCCACGCTTCTGAATTGTTTCTAGCGTAGGTACATAAGTTGATGGTCTACCAATACCTAGCTCTTCTAAAGTTTTGACTAATCTAGCCTCTGTGTATCTTGGTGGTGGTTGCGTAAAGTGCTGTTCAGGTAGGATCTCTTCAAGTTGAACTGTTTCACCTTCTTTTAAAGGAGGTAAAATACGATCCTTTTCCTCTGTACCGTCATCATTACTTTCAATATACACTTTCATAAATCCAGGAAACTTTACGGTTGAACCGTTTGCTCTAAATTGAACATCATTATTTATCAAGTCCACTTTAACCGTATCTAATATAGCAGATGCCATTTGACTTGCAATAAATCGTTCCCAAATTAATTTATAAAGACGATATTGATCTCGACTTACATGTGCTTTAATCGTATCTGGTGTACGTAAAGTAGCAGTTGGACGAATTGCTTCGTGAGCATCTTGAACTTTATCAGATTTTTTTTCGCTTTTTTTATTAGTCGCGATGTAGTCAGCACCATAAGTATCTTTAATATATGACTTTGCTTCTTCAGCAGCCACATCTGAGATTCTAGTAGAATCTGTTCTCATATATGTAATTAAACCGACTTGCCCACCACTGCCTAATGAAATACCTTCATATAATTGCTGGGCAATCATCATTGTCTTTTTTGCTCGCATATTTAATTTTCGAGCAGCCTCTTGTTGAAGTAACGATGTCGTAAAAGCAGTTGCTGGATTTCTTTTACGTTCTTTTCTTGTCACACTTTGAACTGTAAAATCATTTCCATCAATTTGTGATAATACGTTATTTACATCATTTTCAGAGCTTAACTCAAGTTTCTTTCCATTAATTCCATAGAAAAATGTATCAAATGTATTTTTCTTTGAAATTGCTTTACTCTTAATCGACCAATATTCTTCTGGTTGGAAAACAGTGATTTCTTTTTCGCGCTCTATGATTAGTCTTAATGCAACTGATTGAACACGACCAGCACTTAATCCTTTTTTTACCTTTTTCCATAATAAAGGACTAATATTGTATCCTACTAGGCGATCAAGAACTCGTCTTGCTTGCTGTGCATCTACTAAATTCATATTGATTGGTCTAGGTTTTTTGAAAGATTCTTTAATTGCTTCTTTTGTAATCTCATTAAAAACAACTCTACAATCTGAAGTTATATCAATGTTTAATGTATTCGCAATATGCCAAGCAATTGCTTCTCCTTCGCGGTCTGGATCGGCTGCAAGATAGATTTTTTTAGCTTTTTTAGCTGCTGATCTTAAATCTTTCAGTACAGGTCCTTTACCACGAATTGTAATATACTTTGGGTTGTAATCGTTTTCTATTTCAATCCCCATTTGACTTTTTGGTAAGTCTCGAACATGTCCCATTGATGCGATTACTTTAAATTTCTTACCTAAATATTTTTCAATGGTTTTAGCCTTTGAAGGGGACTCCACTATAACTAAGTTTTCTGCCATTTTTTAAGCCTCCTGAGAGTTGCGGTTTTCAAAACTCTCTGTATTCCTGTTTCTATCTTCTATCTTTAAGATGTATTTAAAGACTTTCATTATAAGAAGAGTTCAATTTGTTTTTTGATTTTCCTTCATACAATTTCAAATTGTATAGTTTTATCTATACATTAGTCAAATTAATTTTAGTTATAAAATAACATAAGTCGCAATAGTATTGTCAATTTTTTGTAATCTAAACTTATTATTTTATTTTTTCGTAAATTCTATAAATTCTTCTAATATATCTTTTGATGAGGTAATTAACTTCGCTCCTTCTTGTATTAAACGGTGGTTTCCCTTATATTCTTCCATTATAATCGGACCTGGTATTGCAAATACCTCTCTTCCATAATCTAATGCAAAATTTGCTGTGATCATCGTTCCGCTTCTTTCATTTGCTTCTAATATAATTAACCCTTTTGAAAGTCCTGCAATAATCCTATTTCTCCTTGGAAAATACCTTTTTTCGGGTTTTATATAATGAGGGTACTCGCTAATCAGTAAATGTTTATTCGCAATTTCTTGATATAAATCCAGATTTTCCTTTGGATAGGTAAAATCCAGCCCGCTTCCAATAACACCAATAGTCTTTCCGTGATGATGAATTGTAGCACGATGGGCAATTGCATCACAGCCAAGAGCCATACCGCTTACAATAACCCATTGATCACTAATCAGATCATTTATAATTGAATCACAATTTATTTTTGCCAAATTGGAAGGCTTTCTAGAGCCAATTATACTAATCAGTTTTTTGGTTTTTAATAGATTATGATTCCCGTAACAATAAAGAACAAATGGAGGATCATGTATTTCCTTTAAATATATAGGATATAAATCACTATCAATTGTAATNNAGAATGATTCTCCAAAATGTCATAAATAGAAGTTGAATGAAGTTGTTGATAAAGTTTTTCGGAAGCTCTTTTAGACATTCGAAAAGTAGTGCTTAAATACGAAGGGGAATATTGATAGAGGTACTTTAATTGTGGATCATACAGGAGGATTCTTTTCATTGCATGATAATCATCATATAAAAATGTATGTAAGTGAATTAATCTTTGTTCTTTACTCATTACTTCTCCTTTCTTGATATGAAAGTAGCCCCCATATGGAGGCTACTTCATGTTATATCTTATACTAAAGCTTCGTGTGTCTTACATTGTTCATATAAGCCACGCTCTTTTAATACACCGATTAACGTTTCGCCCATTACAGCCGGTGTAACTGCTACTTTAATGCCACAGCTTTCCATTGTAGCCATTTTTTCTTTCGCAGTACCTTTACCACCTGCAATGATTGCGCCAGCATGGCCCATACGTTTACCTTCTGGTGCAGTTTGACCACCGATGAATCCAACTACTGGTTTTGTCATGTTTTCTTGAACCCACTCAGCAGCCTCTTCTTCAGCCGTTCCACCGATTTCACCAATCATAATAACAGCGTATGTTTCTGGATCTTCATTGAATGCTTTTAAAACATCGATGAAGTTTGTGCCATTTACTGGGTCTCCACCAATACCTACAGCAGTAGATTGACCAATACCAGCTTGAGTTAATTGATGAACAGCTTCATAAGTTAATGTACCAGAACGTGATACGATTCCAACATGACCTTTTTTATGAATATAACCTGGCATGATCCCAATTTTACACTCATCAGGCGTAATAACACCTGGGCAGTTAGGTCCAACTAATCTAGTCTTTTTGCCTTCCATGTACTTTTTAACATTTACCATATCAAGTACTGGAATACCTTCAGTAATACAAATAGCGATATCTAATTCTGCATCAACAGCTTCCATGATTGCGTCTGCTGCGAATGCTGGTGGTACGTAGATTACAGATGCATTTGCACCAGTAGCATCTACTGCATCTTTAACTGTATTAAATACAGGTACGCCTGCGATATCAGTTCCACCTTTACCAGGAGTTACACCGCCAACAATTTTAGTACCATACTCTAACATTTGAGTTGTATGGAATAAGCCTTGTGAACCAGTAATACCTTGTACAATGACTTTAGTATCTTTATTAATAAATACGCTCATTTTTATCCTCCCTTTCTTACCCTTTAGCTTAACCTACAAGTGCTACGATTTTTTGTGCTCCGTCTGCCATAGAATCTGCAGTAACAATGTTTAAGCCAGATTCATTAAGAATCTTCTTACCTAAATCTACGTTAGTACCTTCTAAACGTACAACTAATGGTAAGTGTAAGCCAACTTGTTTTGTAGCTTCTAATACACCTTGCGCAATTACGTCACACTTCATGATTCCGCCAAATATGTTAACGAAAATACCTTTAACATTTTGGTCAGAAAGGATGATTTTAAATGCTTCAGTTACTTTTTCTGCAGTAGCACCGCCACCTACATCAAGGAAGTTAGCCGGGTCTCCACTGTAGTGTTTAATGATATCCATCGTTGCCATAGCAAGTCCAGCACCATTTACCATACATCCAATATTTCCATATAAAGAAATATAGTTTAAATCATACTTAGAAGCTTCAACCTCTTTTGGATCTTCTTCTTCTAAATCACGATAAGCTAAAATATCTGCATGACGATATAAAGCATTTGAATCAAAGTTCAACTTTGCATCTAATGCCATTACTTCTCCATCACCAGTAACTACTAATGGATTAATTTCAGCGATTGAGCAGTCTTTTTCAACAAACGCTTTATATAAGCCCATCATGAACTTAACAGCTTTGTTTACAAGATTACTTGGGATATTGATATTGAACGCAATACGACGTGCTTGGAAGCCTTGTAGACCTACTGCAGGATCAATATACTCTTTAAAGATTTTTTCAGGTGTTTTTTCAGCTACTTCTTCAATTTCAGTTCCACCTTCTTCAGAAGCCATTAATACAACTTGTGAAGTAGCGCGGTCTAAAACTAAACCAACATAATATTCTTTTTTAATATCGCAGCCTTCTTCGATAAGTAAGCGCTTTACTTCCTTACCTTCTGGTCCTGTTTGATGAGTAACTAATACTTTGCCTAGGATTTCACTAGCATATGTATTTACTTCATCTAAATTTTTCGCTACTTTTACGCCGCCCGCTTTACCGCGACCACCAGCGTGAATTTGAGCTTTAACTACACATACAGCTGTACCTAATTCTTTTGCTGCTTCTACTGCTTCTTCAACTGTGAAAGCAACTTTACCATTCGGTACTTTTACGCCATAGCTTCGTAGGATTTCTTTCCCTTGATACTCATGGATATTCATGATCCATCCTCCCCTTTTAGAACAAGACAAATTAAAACACATTCCTATTGTATCTCTTACAGAATATACTGTAAATACTTTAGTAGAAAACAAAAAAATATTATGCATTTTTATAAAGAAAACCCTTTCATCAAGATTTCATGAAAGAGTTTTATCATATTACAATATTATTATATGTTTTTTTTGAAAAGCTATTTGTTCAATATCGATAAAGTTGATTCGATTGGAAACTGTATGACTCCCTTTGGAATTAGTAGAAATTCAAACGTAGTCATTTTTGGTCAATGGAGTCAAATTGTGTTTCCTACTTTAAATTTATCTAAAGGAACATTTTACATCATGACGTAATCCCTATTTATTTTTTAATTGCTGATCTGCACGATAAATAAAAGCAAATAGTTCTGCAACAACACTATATAAATCTTCAGGTATTGTTTGATTAATTTCTAATTGGCTTAGTACCTCTACTAATGACGGATCCTCTTGAATTGGAACACCAAATTCTTTTGCTTTTGAAAGAATTTCATCTGCAATAACCCCTTTACCTTTCGCAACAACTTTTGGGGCTGAATCAAGTTCTGTATTGTATTTTAAGGCAATTGCTTCTTTTCTCTTTTCTTGATTATTTTTCATATAAGTAAATCGACCCCTGTGTACTCACGACTAGAAAGTAAACTATTATTAAATTTTAACTCTTTCATCTTTTGTTCTCGTTCATTATTAAAAGGTAAACATTTAATCATCGATAATTGAAAATCATGCTTGGCTAAACTCTCTTTTATCAATGGTTGAGTTGAAGAAATCATGGCATTTAATGCTGGGTTATTATTAAAAATCGTGACATTTACGACTCGATTTTGAATCGAAACATCTACCATCGTTTCTTTCAATGTTTCAAGTTCTAAGAAAAATAAAATGTGACAATGATTTGATTGGATTTCCTTAGAATTTGAAGAGCTTTCTTTTCCAGTCCATTGAATCGTTAAATCGGTTGACCAATTATTTAAAAAGAGTGGTATTACCGTAGAATAGTTATACTCTGGTCCATTTTGATGAATCATTGTTATTTGACCAGCTGTAATTTTCGTAATCAATTGCTCTATTGGTTGCTTTATTCCCTCAGGTAAATTACTATTTAATGCTTTTAAAGCAATTTCTTTTAAGGTAGGAAATTGTTCAT
>NZ_JBALMS010000037.1:0-32837 GCF_036962205.1 Bacillus sp. JJ664
TTGTTGGTTTCTATTTTACAAAGCAAGTGTTGTTTATGAAAACAAATTCATTAGACTATATCTATCAGCGCGAGTCAGAAAATTTACGATTTGACGAAGGTTGGTATCGTTCAATTGATAAGCAATCCTTTACTGTCCAATCGCGTTATGGATATCATTTAAAAGGATTTTTATATGAAATGTACGACAACAACAAATGGGTTATTATTACGCATGGGGTAACTGTGAATAAAAATAATTCAATAAAATATGTTGAGCTTTTTTTAAAGCTTGGTTTTAACGTATTAACCTACGATCATAGACGTCACGGTGAATCAGGTGGGAATACAACTAGTTATGGTTTTTATGAAAAATACGATTTACAAACCATCATACATTATTTAAAAGATTTGAAAGGTCATATTGTATTCGGTATTCACGGAGAGTCGATGGGAGCTGCTACATTACTACAATATGCAGGATTTGTTGAAGATTCAGCTGACTTTTATATTTCTGATTGTTCATTTTCTACATTTGAGGAACAGCTAGTCTATCGTTTAAAAGTTGAATATAACATTCCTAAATGGTTGATTCTGCCTGTAGCTACTATTTGGTTAAAGCTTCGTGAAGGTTTTTGGATAAAAGATATTTCCCCTTTAGATGCTATATCACATGTTAAAAGTCCAATTCTTTTTATCCATAGTAAACCAGATTTATATATCCCTTATTCACATTCGCTACAATTATTCGATGCAAAAAAACAAGGAATAAGAGAATTATTCCTTACAGAAAATGGTGGCCATGCTATGAGTTTAAATGAAAACAAATCAGAATATTATGCCGCTGTTTCTTCCTTTTTAGATGAAATTGTAAAGCAAGGGACTATGAAACAAAAAACTTTATAGAAATTATATTTTTCCAAAATACTTAATCATAACAAAAAAGGATAGAGCAAAAACTCTATCCTTTTTCTATTAAAGTGCTGCTTTTAAGATTTTCAAAGCATCTTCTTGATCTAATTTTTTAAAGTATCCAAATGGTCCGTACTTCACCGTTTTAGCTGACATTTCTTCAAGTTGATCTTCTGTAATACCGTATTCACTTAGTTTGCTAGGTGCACCGATTGAATTCCAGAATGAGCGTAATGCTTTGATTCCTTCTAATGCCCATTCTTCTTTTGATTTTGTTCCTTGTTCAATGCCGAAGACTCTTTCTGCAAATTGACCAAAACGATCAACATTTTCATTCATTACATACTCCATCCAATGTGGGAATATAATCGCTAATCCACCACCGTGTGGAATATCTGATACTGCAGATACAGCGTGCTCGATATTATGAGTAGCCCAATCTCCTTGTACGCCCATACTTAGTATGCCGTTTAGTGCCATTGTTCCACTGTAAAGAAGCGTTTCTCGTGCTTCATAATTATCTAAATTTTCGACTGCAATTGGAGCTGTTTCAATGACAGTTTTCAAGATTCCTTCACAAAAACGATCTTGGATTTTTGTGTTCGTTCCATGATGGAAATATGACTCAAGTACATGAGACATAATATCAACTGAACCGTATACTGTTTGATCACGTGGAACTGTAAATGTGTTTTGTGGATCTAAGATTGAAAATGTTGGATAGCTAAATTTACTTCCCCATCCTAATTTTTCATTTGTTTCCCAGTTTGTAATAACTGATCCTGCATTCATTTCAGATCCAGTTGCTGCTAGTGTTAGAACTGTTCCAAATTTTATTGCGTCAGTCGGAACTGCTTTACGAGTAATAACATCCCAAATCTCACCATCAAATTTTGCACCTACAGCAATTGCTTTCGTACAGTCAATAACTGATCCACCACCAACTGCTAAGATGAAATCGATATGCTCACCTTTACAAATTTGAATCCCTTTATGTACCGTAGATAATCTTGGATTTGGTTCAACTCCACTTAATTCGTGAATTGTTTTATCTGCTTCTTTTAAAATCCCTACGATTTGGTCATATAGACCATTTCTTTTTACGCTACCGCCGCCATAAACAAGTAATACATTTTTTCCAAAGCTTTGTGCTTTGTCCTTTAGTTTTTGTACACTATCTTTACCAAAAATTAATTCTGTTGGATTTGCAAATGTAAAAAAGTTCATACGTTTCCCTCCTATTCTTTTCATCTTAATTTTAACTGAATTCATAGAAAGGATGCATCTGAAACGACTTTAGATTGGAATATTTCTTTCAATAACTGGAAAAACTAAATAATCGTACGGTTTTCCCATGATTTGTTGAACCTTTTCATAACCAAAACCTACTTTTTCATACAAACGACGTGCTGCTGGTTTATCTTGATCGACATTTAAAGAAACTATTTTTACACCATTTGTTTTCGCATGTTCCAATAAGCCGTTCAACAGCTCTGTACCAATTCCTAATCCTTGATAAGCGGGATTTACAGACACCGTATCAATATAATAATCGCCTTCTTCTGCTTCTTTATCTACCTTGGCATCTTTTTTTGTATTTCGACTGATGATTTCTAGCATTTCTTGATCAAGCTCAGCTAATGCTGAAACTTGATAGGCTATAATGACACCAATCACTTGTTCTTCTTGTACTTTCACAAGACAGTTATGATAACTTAAGCGATTGTTCTCGGATTGTACGTAATATGTTAATAATGTTTCTGCTTCTTCATAAGTTTTTGTTCCTGTTAGCATAAAAGCAATATCTTCAATAGCTTGTACGATTAATGGAACAATTTGCTTTGCATCTTCTTTTTTTGCTAAACGAATCATGATTTCACCTTTTACCCTTGAATTATTACTTTAATATAACATATTTACTTGTAACCTTCGTAATTTTCATAACATAAATGTATAATTCATATGATTTCCCCCTTTATTTTTAATAGTAATTTAATGTATAATTAATCTAAATGTGTCTAGGAGGCAATATTATGTCTGATGTTCAAATTAAAGTACTAGATAATGGTCCTTTACGAGTTACTGGAACGGTTGAGCTAATTGATGCTGAAGGAAATAAATTCCCTCAAAAAGCCGCTTTTTCATTATGTCGTTGCGGATTATCAAGCAACTTTCCTTATTGTGATGCTTCACATAAAGGTAAGTTCGAGTCTGTTGTACGCGCTCCGAAATAAGTTAAGTACAATGTAAAACCGATTCGTTCGTTTTTCGTACAAATCGGTTTTACTATTGGTGTAAATTCTATTTTTCTTTTTTGGATGATAGTTTGAAAGATTCATAACTTATCTAATAGACTTGCACACATTTCATTTTTTATCTAATAGGATAATACTTAGGGGGAAGCAACATGAAGAAAATCGTAGCATCGATCGTTTTATCCGCAGCTTTAGTTACACCAGGAGTAACTGCTCTAGCAGCACCAGATCAAACTGAGTTAACTGAGTATTTAAAAAGCATTAACATGACTCAAGATGAATTAGAAGAGTACTTAAACTCATACTATGATGAATCTATTGAAGATTATGATTCGGTAGAGGAATTAGAAGAAACATTAGGGGATCCTTTGACTGAAGAAAGTTTAGCAGCGCTTTTAGATGAGTACGGTTACACTGAAGAAGAAGTAAAAGAACTTGCAGTCTTTTATGACGATATGGATGAAGATGCAACTTTATTAGATACTTATTACTTCACATCAGATGTTGAGTATTTAATTTTAATGGAAGAAGAAGATCTTGGTTCTCCTACTATGGAAGACTTTGCTGATATTTTCGAAATGATGGGTATTACTGAAGATGAAATTAATAACTTAACTGAGTATATTGATAATGTTATATCTGAAGACCCAGCAGTTGAAGCTAAATTAGAAGTTTTAGGAGAGAGAATGACTGATTTATCTGATCAGTACGAAGATATTTTCTCTATGGAAACAACTCCTGAAGAACTTCCAGCTGCATTAACAGCTGAAATGACAAATATCGTTAAAGAACTTCAATCTACATTAAAAATTGATGTGAAAGTATCAATTGAACAAAATGGTGTAAAATCACCTCTTACTTTTGCTCAAATGCTGATGATGGACGATTCATTAGAAACTGCTGAAAACGTTAAACTTTATGTAGAAATTTTCGATAATGCAGGTAATTTATTATTAGATGCAGTTTTATCAGATGAATTATTCTCTGAAATAGACATCCCGGGATTAGTTGATGATGTAAAAACTGTAGTGAACAAACCAACAATTTCAAGAACTGAAAATGGCGGAAAACTACCAAAAACTGCTTCTCACACAACTGAGTGGGCGTTAGCTGGTGCATTCATGATGTTATCTGCACTTGCTTTACGTAAAAAAGCAAACGCTAATCGTTAATCGATGAATCGTAAACGGAAAATTCTTTTAATACTCTCTGCTTTCCTTTTTCTAGTTGGCTTATTATTCACTACGACAAATGCTTTTACGATGATTAAAACATATGTGCTTTATAAGCAGACAAAAGATGAGTTTAAAGAATCTGTGAATAAAGAAACAGAAAAAAAGTTAGCACAGAAAAAAAGGAATGAACCACTTTATAAGACTTATCCGGAATTTGGCGATGAGATGGGAACATTAACGATTCCACGAATCAATGCAAAGATTCCAATATTTCATGGTACAAATGAGGAAGAGCTTTCTAAAGGAATTGGCCATTATGCTAAATCGGTTTTACCAGGAGAGAGAGATAATAGTGTACTAGCGGGTCACCGTGATACAGTATTTCGTCAGCTTGGTGATGTAAAAATTGGCGATCAACTCATTGTAACCACTTCGGCTGGTACGTTTACGTATGAAGTGCGTAAAATTCGTATCGTTGATAAAGATGATCGTACAGTAATTATTCCAAAACGAAGACCGACTTTAACTGTAAGTACTTGTTACCCTTTCCGCTATATCGGTCCTGCACCACAGCGCTATGTACTTGTTGCTGGTTTAGTAAAATCTGAAGTAAATAAATAACAAAAAGACTCACTATTCGTAGTGAGTCTCTTTTTTATGTGAAAATTTATTTCTTATAATCTTTCAATTCTGCCCAATACGTTTCATTGTTTAAATTTCGAACGCTCCATTCATAGTGACCATCACTACAATTTTCTGAAAAGAAATTCGCTGAATAATAACTATAATACAGTGCGTAAAAAAATAAACTTTCCTTTACTTGCTCACCTATTTTTTCGATGATCATATTTACATAATGATTTAATTTTACCGCTCCTAGTTCATCATATAGGTCAAATAAAATCCAACTTAAAGCTACATCAAATAAATAATCACCAGACATTGTCATTAAACCAAAATCAATTACACCGTTAATTTTACCGTCATCTTTAACTAACAAATTAGAAGGATAGAAATCTCCGTGAATTAAGTCATACTCTCCTTCATATTTCTTTGATAATACGTTTAGAAAATAAAGGTATTTACTTTCGTAATCTTTTACATCCTTCATCAAGTACATTTCTACTTCTTTATTTTTTTGAATCAGAGATTGTTTTAAAAACTCATTCCAATCTGCTGGCTTATTACGCATTTCATAATCCCTTAATAATTTATGTCCATCGATTTTATGTTCAAGTGTTATTTCTTTTATACTTAAAATCGTTGATAAGTACTGTTTAAAAAAGGCATTCAACTGATCGTAATCAAAGTTAGACAAAGCTTTTTGAATATTCCTACCTTCAATTCGTTTCTCGATTGTTATGACCGCTTCTTTCTCTTTTATAATTTCATATATTTTTGGTAAATTGAAATTAACAACATTTTCATTCATCGATTCATAAAATGACTTTAAGATTTTTTGTTTTTCAAATGCTGAAACTTGATACAACTTGAATACTCGATCTTGATGATACGAATAGACTTCTGCTTCCTGGCCTTTGCCTAAGAAATCATTTTCATTAATATTATATTTTTTCAAAATGTGTGACCGGACATTTTGTTTGATCATCTCTTATTCTCCATTACGTATAATTTCTTGTTTACTATTTTCCAATAAAACTATATTCTCTGTCTATTAATTTTAGAATTTTATAAACAAGATAAATAAAAAAAGCGATTCAACTAAATGAATATCGCGATTTTGCATAACTGCCTCTATTATTTACAACATCATCTGCTAAAACTGAAATTTTTGGATCAATTAATAGTGCTAATAATATCGTCGCTATTCAATTGATCAAACCTGACGCCATAGCTGTACTTGTCGCTCTATCTGGAGCTAATACAGATGCATACAAAGCAGATAACACACCAATCGTATAAATTGCTGTGACGATTAAATTAATCAAAAACAACTTATATGGTATGTCTTTTAAATCGATTTCCTTTATATATGATAATCTAGGCATTCGAAAGTGCTTAAAGCTTCGTTTAAACATATCAATCGTAAATGATTTTTTTAGGACTGTTAAAATTGATCCCCGCTCATTACTTAATTCAATAATCGCTCTGGAGAATAAAGCGACAAATGTTGGCATCAGTAGTATACCAATGATTGTCCCAACCGTTGATGCCCCGATTAATACTCTTATTTGATTGTCTATTAGATCTAATTGATGGCTGTTTCTCGCTCGATCTACTAATCCTCCAGTAAATGGTTGTTGGATCATGTTTGACATCCGAGAAACAATTACCATCGTATTAAATAATGATAAAGCAGACGCGATTAGCTTAACTCTTGCCCCAGAAAGTCTGACAGAATAAGCAAGCGTTTCAATACTATGTATAATTAAGATGAACAAAGAAATCATGATTACATTTCCCGTTATCATTCCCATGAACTTCACTTCTTTTCATCAACTTTTGCAGTTTGTATTTTAATGTATGAATGGTACTAGTATCAGCAAGCAACATGACAGAATCACTAATAAACGTGTAGTTTTTTTCGAAAGCTTATCCATTTTCTGCCCACTATACCAACCAGAAAATTGCATTTTATTTCGATACAATACAAATAGTAAAAGAAAAATACTTACACTAGCAATCCATCCGTTTTGATTGCTAACCGTTACATGCAAATTCTTATAAATTAATTGTAAGATCTCACTAAATAGCGCTCCTAATATAGTGAAAATAGCTATGATTCTAATGATTTCTAATATAAACCTCATCTTCTGCACCAACCTGTTGTGTTTATCGTATTTTAGCCATATAAAATTCGTCTAAAAATTGATCTTTAACTAAAAGGGATTTTCTTTTCATTCCTTCAACTTCAAAACCCATTTTTTTATATAAATTTACTCCTGCTTCATTTTGTGTAACAACTGTCAGCTCTAATCTTACGATGTCATGTATAATTGCCCATTCATCTAGTTGTTCAAATAATGCAGTTCCAATTCCTTTCCCTTTATACTGATCTAATACACCGATCACTATATATGCAGTATGTTTTTTCCTTTTTGTTGTACCACCTATTGTTATTAAATACCCGATTAGCTTGCCTTTTTCTTCTGCTAAAAAAATCGTTGCATTCTTCTGTTTTTCAATCATTTCTAGCTGCTTACGTTGTTTATCCACTGTAGCCTTTCTTTCACCGGCTTCAAATAACATATAATCTGCTTTACTTTCAACTTCCACTACTAAATTCAAAAACTTTTCTGCATCATTTGGTGTTGCTTCCCTGATTTGCATGTTCCACACTCCCAATGCTTATATATGGAATATTATACCACTATTTTCAAATTATTTTTTTCGTTTTTTCTGAAGCTGTTTTCGTAAATTTTACTAGAAAGATAGATCTTTACTCGTCTTTTCTTTTCTATTACATACTCGTTAATGACAAAAAAACACCATAATTGGTGTTTTGACAAAGTAAAAAAATTAGATTTCAGACTGCCTGAAAACGCTTGTCTTTCGAGACGTGCAGCCCTAATGAGGAGCATATTTACCTTAGACGGTAATGTTGTTCTTCTCTCTTAATCTTCTACAATATGCCACGATCCTTGAGCTTTACGAATAAAGATGATTTGTCCAATATGGTATGTATTATGGGTACATAGATTGGAAATTGCTTGCCACCAAATCGCATCTTCTGGAAATGTCGGGATATGTTCATGGAGTTTTGATTCAGTTGTCTCCTCTATTACTCGCTGCCAGCTTGCCAAACCTTCATCTGCCTTTTTAACAAGCGTTTTCCAACTTTCCTCTGTAACATGATCAATCTCAAAAAATGTATCTGCATTTCGCTCAACAATTTCTGTTGGTATCTCTCCTTTAAATCGCTTTAACCATCTTTCATTATAAAAATGTAAGTGATTGACTATTTCAAGGATCGAATGCATTTTTTCTGATTGCTTCCACACTATATCTTCTTTATTTAACCCTTCTAATGCTATACTTAAAGGCTTAATCCAGCTTTCGTCATTTCTACAGATAGCTAACTGATCTAATAGCAATTCTTTTTTACTCATTCATTTCTCCTTTACCAAACATATTTTTTATCTATCTTATTCGTTATCTTTTATAATTAACCTCTTATTATCTTATTTTTTACACAAAAAATGCACTACCTCATAATGATCAGTAATGCATTTTTGAGTCATAGGATAACTTACCTCAGTTGAATTTATTAATGAAGTTTAAAAATTGTGAGTGTAGCTCCTGCTCCTGTTCCTAGAGTCGCTAAACCTACAATTCCAAACAATTGAAGAGAAATCGTATCCCCAGTTTCTAATGGCAATATAATTTGATTATTATACTGTGTTCGACTGATGACAGGCGTGATTGTCGTAGCATCTACAGGTCGACGATTGACTAGTAATCTAGTAGATAGTGTTGTTTCCGTAGTAGTATTTACTGAATAAATAATTAAATAATTCCCTGGATGTTCGACCGTCAATCTATCATTTGTCTCATTAATCGTGATTTCCTCTCCAATATTTTGGAAAGATGAGAATGTAGCGTCTGTCCCTTCATTTAGTACCGCAATTACTCCACCGCTATTCGTAATATGTGCAAAATGTCTTCCACCTAGACCTGGTGGTGGTGTTGGTCTATGTGGTCTTGGATGTCTTCCAAAATCCATATTATCACCTTATTCATTATATTAGACATTGATCCTCCATTGAAAATAATGTCCTTAGAGCTTGTCTATATTCCTATAATCTATTAATATGATTTACTTTCACTTTCGTTACTATTTCATCATGATTTTAGTCGCATATTTTCATAAAAAATAAAAATCCTTAGATCTTGGAAGACTAAGGATAGTATAGTAAGAATCAATCTTACTTTGACATTATACAAAAATCTGTTTATGTAGACCTTTCCATGATACTAGCAATTCTTTCTAGTGCTTTTGTTTGTTTTTCTAATTCAACATTCCTTTTGTTCGCTAAACGTTCATATTTCTTATAAAAAAAGTAGACAATCGTTACTGGTATTCCAATATAAAAAATAAGAAAGTATATTGGGAAAAAGCCAATGATTGAATGCATTGATTCCACTCTCCTTTAAATTGGTTCTATAAATACTATGTATTACTTCTTACTACCAACATAATGCTCTAGCGCAACCAACTGATTCTATGCTTCAAGGTGTTGTTCGTCTGTTTTATCTGTTTTTCTATCTCTTTTTATTATTTTCTATAACTAGGTAGATTTCCCTTTACAGATTTCACCTTCTTCCTATTCAAATTCAGGATTCCGATGTTAAATCTTTTCTGACAGATTTTCCGAAAAATTCAAAGGTCTTTTTAAACGCAAAAAAACCTTATCCGTTAATGGATAAGGCTTTCACATTTTATTTAGTTTTGTTTTTGTTTTTGACTTAAGAAATGATAAATAGCATGTGCTACTCCTGCTTCATCATTTGTTTTTGTCACAAATGCACATTGGCGCTGAAGCTCCTCTTTTGCATTCCCCATTGCTACTGGAAAACCTACACGATTAAACATAGATACATCATTAAAGCTATCTCCAATTGCCATACTCTCTTTTAAATCTACACCTAAAATCGGTGCCAGCTTTAACAATGCAGCTCCCTTGCTTACGTTTGCCGCATTAATCTCAACGTTATTTGAATGCGAAGAAGTAATTAATAAGTTCTCTTCTTGCATAAGTCTTAGTCGAGTACGATTAATGACTTCTGGATCATTCGAAAGAAATAATATTTTATATACATCAAGATCTTTAAAATCCTCTACCGATGTATAATTACGAACTTTTCTTAAAGTAGCCGTTACTTTATGAATTTTTCCAGTTTCCTTATTCGTAAAAAACTCTTCATATAAAGTATCGCGACATTTAGTAAAAGAACCTTCACTTGTACTGATTATAAATGTCTTATTTTCCTCTTCACAAATTGCCAAAGTCTTTGCAAATACTACTTTATCCATTGAATCATTATGCAAAATATTGGCTTCATTGTCATAAATTTGAGATCCATTTAAACAAACAATTGGACAAGTTAAACCTGCTTCATCTAAAGTTTCTTTTGCACTTTCGTACATTCTACCTGTAGAAATGACAACATGGATTCCTTCCTTTTGTGCAGCTCGAATGCTTTCTACGTTTTCCTTTGGTATTCCATTCTGACCATTTACAAGCGTGCCATCCATATCAATTGCAATCAATGCCATGTCGTTCGCTCCTTTTCTACTATTCTATTACTATCTTAAGCCTAAGTATTCACTAATTACTAGTAAAAACATATTTATTCATCCATTCTTTCTTATTATAACGCATAAAAAAACCTCCTGCATTTACGAGGAGGTTTCAGACTGTCTTGTTGCTTCCAATTTTTATATTTTCATTTCAGTTTTTGAAGCATCTTTAACTTTTCCGGACGTTTCATTTTTTCAGAGATCAATATCGATTACTTCTTTACCAATAAGGCGCGCACTTTGTACTGCCACAACAGTTCCACCAGATGAGGTAAAGACATTATTTGCTACAATTTTATCCATTACTTGCTTAACTAATGCTGGATTAACTGGAATCGTAGGATTATCGACAGTTAGTGTCACAATTTTCTCTTGTTCATTTAAAAATTTTAATTCTAATGTTTGGATCATCTTCCATCTCCCCTTTTCTATATATTGTTTAAAAGCACTCCGTTACTTAATACTTCTAAATCTGCAATAGGTAAATCTTGAAGTGATGCCAGTGCATTACCAATCAGGATTAGCTTCTCTAAATCCACACCGACCTTCACATTTTTGTATACCTTTTTCTTGATGATGTTTTTCCCCTCTGCATCTTTTCCTGCATGTAAATTTACATACAATGTTAGTTGTTGAGTAGCGATTTGCGCCATTTTCAACTCCCCCTTTCGTTGTATATATAAAAATAAGGGAGTTATTTTTCGCTAACGCAACAATATTTATAATTTGGGTCTTCACGTTCCAATCTTTACATCAACAATATCACTTAATATTAGCTCCATATAACCTGCTTGTTCTTCGTATATAGATAGTCTATTTTGGTGTAAATTAATTTTCCCTACTTTTCCACTCACGCTATGATGATGGTGATCTTTATAATACGTAATCTGTACATTTTCATCTTCAAAAACTGCTTGCTGAAGATGGCGATTCATCTCTTCTAATAACTGCTCATCCACATCTCTTTGCTGTTCATAGTTTTGTGACACCTTCCAGTCGCGAAGCATCTTTACATGTTCAGGTAACATCATTGACGTCCATTTGATTGTACCTCGGTCACGAATCATTTCAATCTTCTCCTTTTATCTATCATTCTTAGTAGTGTTTCGGTAACACACCTTCTACTTCTCGATAATCGTTAATCGTTCTAGTCGGTTACAGTCCAAGTAACGAGCAGAGGCATTTGGTCTTACGCTGTCGGAGCTAAACAGTCGGCTCCACTTTTCTCTCTGTCTAGTTCCGGCAAATTGCCCCTCGAGGTCATAAGTCGAATAACATTGAAAGTTAAAAAGCAACTTTCATTGTTCTCCGCCTTACGCTTGTCGGGGCAGGGCTATTTGCCTCCACTTTTCTTGTTACCCTTTATGTCCTCCTACTAGTTTGCTTCTTGCGAGTGCGGTGCCGCCTTCTGCGTAGGAGACTGCCCATAGAAGTGCATTGGAGCCGTATTTTTTTCTTACTGCATCCATCACGTAGCCTAGATTTCGTTTTTGGGGCTTTTTCTGATCAAATAAATTTAGTTGCATCAATTCATCACTGACAATATTGGAAAGCGTAATGAGTACTTGTCGCACAGTTTTTCCTTCGTAATATTGATCAAAAAGCTTCATGCAAACTTCATACAAGTCCGATGTGATATTTGTTGGTTCATCCATTGTAAATGCATGAGAGAATCCCCCTCCAAACTCCTCGCGACTATATCCGATTCCTAGTGTAATTGTTCTGCCTGCCTTTTTGGCATTTCGAGTACGACGTGCTACTTCTTCACACATTTCACGAATAACAAATTTAATTTCTTCTACTTTTGTATAGTCTCTCATTAATATTTGGCTTTTTCCGAAACTAATCTGCCCATTCATAATTGGCGCACCAAGCTCAGAGAGATCCACTCCCCATGCATGATGGTATAGTTGGTTTCCCATCACACCAAACTTCTTTTCAAGCAAGTGAAGTGGGTATTTTGCTAGCTGTCCTACTGTAAAAATGCCCATTGAATTAAGGGTGCGTTCAATTCTTCGACCAATCCCCCACATTTCACTAAGCGGACTAACCTCCCATAGCTTTTTTTCTACATCTTCATATGTCCACTCTGCAATGCCTTTCTTTTTCCCCTCTAAGTCCAGACAGAGCTTTGACATTAACATGTTAGGGCCAATCCCAATTGAACATGGCAATTTAAAACGAGCTAAAATGTCAGCTTGAATTTTTCCAGCAATTTCCCATGCGTCGCCCCATAATTTCTTCACGCCATCAACCTTTAAAAAACATTCGTCAACACTATATACATGTAAATCCTCTAATGGCACATATTCATTTAATAACTTCACAATGTTTGTTGATATTTCCAAATACTTTGCCATTGATGGATTAACAATTTTAATCCGTGGATCTTTTGGAATTTCAAACACTCGTGAACCTGTTTTAATACCAAACTCTTTTTTTAATTGTGGTGAAGCCGCTAGTACGATACTTCCTTCTCTTTCAACATCTCCAACAACTGCTAAGTAACATGTTAATGGATCTAATTCGAGCATGACCGCAGAACAACTTGCATAAAAGCTTTTCATATCGATGCATAATATACGATGATGTGGTAACTCTTCATAACAAACGCTCATACATATCACTCCCAATTCTTCCAAAAAATAGCAGAACCTATGTTCTTATTTTTATTATAAACATATATTAAACGAATATACGTTCTATTTCAATTAATTTTTTCGCTATGAAGTAATGAAAAATTTGGATATACTTAAACTAACTCGAGGGGGAGGAACGATGTAAGTGGATGGACAGTTTGTAAAGCTAATGATCAAGCGAGCATTAACGCAATATGGGGGAGAACATGAAGAGTGGATTACAAATGATATGCTGGATGAACTGTACAAACAAATTTTAGTCGAGCAAGAAAAAAGCGAACGTTCGTTACATGAATTAGTACAAGATATTGTTTACGAATACGTAACAAATTATGCCTAACATCCGAGCTTAAAAATAGAAAAACCCGAGATAGAACAATTCGTTCCTCTCGGGTTTATTAGTATGTAAATGATACTTCGCTTGTGATTCCTTCATCTTCATTAAAATGAATGATAATTTCCATTGAGTGAGAAGAAAATCGATGTACTTCATCAAGAAAAAAACCGATGGCATCTGACATTTGTTGTTCACCGTAATTGAAGCTACGGTTATACATTTTAACTAGACAACTTACTCCTTCTTCTTCATTGAACAAAAATTCAATTTGCACTTCTTCCGGGTGAATACGTTCTAAATCGGCAACAAATACACAAATTGCATTTGCCACGTCTTGTTCATTTAGATAGATTTTCATCAGTCACCTCAGTTCATTAATAATGATCTCTATTTCCTCTACGAAAGATTTTTTTAACAAACCATATAATGGCAACGATGATTAAAATATCAAATAAAAGACTAAAAAATGAAAATCCAAATTGTTGTCCGCCGTAATAACCACCAAAGGGATGCATCATCGAACCAAATAGCGATCCAATTCCAAAAGCACCAGCATATCCTAAAAAGTTTCTACCAGTACTTCTAGGTGTACGATAACTAGATCTAGGAGCAGTTGGACGATAGCTTCTATTTGAGCGATAGGATCTTCTTGCTGCATATTGCATTGATGATTGCTTACTAGAGAAACTCGTTTTTGCAGAAACTTTCACAGTTTGCAGATTGTGAAAATGAGTGTTTGCATTAACTGGAACTGAAAAAGTTAAAATCAGAACGATAGTAAACGCAAAATACCAAAGATTTGTTTTCTTCAAATTAAGCCCCTTCTTTCATTATCAACATCCTTTTTAGTATGGATGTTTTCAATAAAAAAATGTAAGAAAGAAGAAACTACAGCCACTTTATACTCTGTTTTGTAAACAGTTGGTCAGCTAGAAGATGAGAAAAATACCCGACTGTCCCTGCCAACCACAGACCATCAATTTGTAGGTCCTTTTGAATAAAAAAACAAATACCACTCCAAATCGCTAAAAAGTAAAGAGAATGGGTCGGACCACGGTGCTTTAACCTTGAAGAAATAGCAATAAAGAGCCCAAGTGCAATGATTGACCAATTTCCATAAAAAGCAAACCAGCCTATAAATGAAATTAATAAGCCAGTCAGCATTAAAATCGTTTTTAAATTCCGTAGCCAGCTAATACAAAATAAAAATAGAACCAATATTCCTACACCATATATCCATGATCCTGAAAAAATCAACTTCCCCGTTTTCATGATGATAAATAAAGAAACTGCTAAAAATAAAAAGCTAAATAGAATCTTAAGTGGTGTAGACACTTTCTTCGTTAATGAGCCGTTATGATGATCTAAATCTGGAGCCAAACTACTGATTGCACCAACAATAAGTGGAACGGTCATTGCATCATTGTTTGTTGCGTACATTGTTACTCCTGTTGCGAATAATCCTACAATTACATGACTTTTTCCATCCAATATTACATACCTTCCTTGTCTTAACAAATATAAATGTTCATATAACTCATTATAGTCGGACAAGAATAGAATGCCTATTACTATATAAGAAAAAGTTGGAAATTACTTGATTCTTAAAAGTCCCTTATATTCATTGACGATTGAACTTTTTTCTGACAAAATGAAGGAAACTAAGATGTTATCATAAAATACTTTCACAGTTTGCGTTGGGGGAAAATATGCAAGAAAAAGAAATGAGTGTCATTGATCATTTAGATGAACTTCGAAGTAGAATAATAAAAGTAATTGTTTCATTCGTTTTATTTTTAGGAATTGGTCTATATTTTACAAAAGATATTTTTCATTTTCTAGTAAGAGGCCTGAATGAAAAGCTAATAGCCTTAGGTCCAAGTGACGTCCTTTGGATTTACTTTATGATTGGTGGAGTATTCGCTATAGCGTGTAGCATTCCAGTCATTGCATACCAATTATGGGCATTCGTCAAACCTGCATTACATATAAAAGAACAAAAAACAACAATGCTATACATACCTGCACTGTTTATTTTATTCATTTGTGGCATGGCCTTTGGATATTATTTTATCTTTCCAAACGTTTTAGCATTTTTAACAGAAATAGGTTCTGAGCTCGTAACTGTTACTTTTACAGCAGAGCGATATTTTAGCTTTTTATTTAATTTAGTGATACCATTTGCATTTTTCTTTGATTTACCGGTTATTATACTTTTCTTAACAAGTATCGGAATCATAACACCAGCATTTTTACGTAAATCACGAAGATTTGCATACTTTATTTTAATTATTATCGGGACAACAATCTCACCTCCTGATTTTGTATCAGACATGATGACAAGTATCCCTTTACTAATTATTTATGAATGTAGTATCATCGTCTCTACTTTTGCATATAGAAGACGTATGAAACGCGAGCAAATAGTACAAGATTAGCAATAAAAAAAATGGACAGCATTGAAAGATGCTTGTCCATTTTTTTATCCTAACATTTTAAAAGATTTGAGACGAATACAATGTAACGACTACACCAGAGAAACTATACATTAGCGAAGCTTTGATTGCTAACTTTCTTTTAAAATCTTTATGTAATTCATTTAATTCTAAACCCACAGCACGTAACCACTGATATTGTTGGAAAGGAGTATAACTTTGTTTTTTTGCGCTTCTCCAAAAAAGGACGATTGTCGTTGCGAATCCTATCATAATAGCAGAATTACCAGGAGATGAATCCGAAAGAACACTAACAAGGAACGTCAAAATCAGTTGTACAATTAAAATAGCAAATACATAAATGAACTTTTTCAACATGTTAATCCTCCTTATTTTAAGCTTATATAAATTATATCAAAGATGCATTTTTCAGAATAGTAAATTTTTTGTAGAAATCATAGGATATTAGAATCAAAAAAAGGACATTTGTAAGAAAATAGGAATAATTTGTTCATTCACGAAATACCCATTCGTACGTTCTATTTTACACTTGCATTTACAGAACAATCGTTCTATAATAGAAATAGAAAAAGATTCCCATACGAATGAGAATCTTTAAAATACATACTATTTATTATTTTGTTCAAGTTCTTCTTTTGACTTTGGTACGATGATAATTGTTTCCCCTTTTTTAGAGAACATATACTCATCGCGAGCATAGTTTGCTATATAGTCTGGGTTATTTAACAGTTTGATTTGTCGATCTAGTGCTTTTTCCGTAACTGCTAATTTCTTCTGTTCTTCTTGTAGATTATGTAATTCAGTTTGTTTTGCTGAAACGATTTGATGTTGACTAAACCAATAAATTCCAGCAACTACAAATAAAGACAAGTATAATAGAGCTAATACAAGTCTATGTAGTCGAATTGATTTCCCTTTTTGAACCTGTGGAAATTGATTACGAGAAGGCTTGTTTATTACTTCTCTTTGTTGACTATATAATTTTCGTGCTTCTGCCTTCACGTATAACTACCTCACTTTCAAAAATATTATTCTAGTCTAGTGTACCAATTAATAAACTAATAGAAAAGAGAAAAAAGGTAAATTAAGTAAAAAAATGTATTTTTATCACTAAAGTACCATTATTTTGTCGAGTTATTGTACATACATTTAATCGGCATAAATTGCAGAATTGTAAAGTCTCTTTTTTATTTTTAGAATATTTTAAAAACTTTAACTAAAGTTGTTGACGGGGATTTTTATATCGTGTATATTTAATTTAAATTAACTGAAAATTTAAACAGTTAAATTTTCGTAATCATGTTATACACATCCCCCCAATCCCTATCACCCAATTTGATAGGGATCTTTTTATGTTTCCATTTGTCGAAACCATCTCATTACCATTTTAATAAGAGTTCGATTATAATACACATTATAGGAGGTATGAACGATGCAAAAATTAGAACCAAGTGCAGTTCAAGATGCACTTCAAAAATTTATAGATCAAACAGTTTATTTACATTTAGAAACAACTAATGGTGCTTATGCTAATCACTTTAATGAGAAAGTAATGACAGTAAATGCATTTATTCGAAATACAAAAGTAAATATCAGCCGTGCTACTGTAACAGGAAAAAATCCTTATAGAGTTGGATTAAAGCTTGATGAGGGTTGGGTAGTTGCTGAAGGCTTGACCGATTTTGAAATTGATGATGAAAACCGCCTCCTACTAGCAGGCCATAATGAAGAAGGTAAACTAGCAATTGCACTACAATTAAGTCACACACCATTTTAAGAGAGGAGCACTACTAATGAAAGAAGAAAAAGTATTAATCGTGTTCCCTCATCCCGATGATGAAGCATTTGGAGCAGCTGGAACAATTTCACAATTTACAAACAAAGGAATTCAAGTTACATATGCATGTTTAACACTTGGAGAAATGGGACGCAACATGGGAAATCCTTTTTTTGCGACAAGAGAAACCCTACCTAAAATTCGTAAAAAAGAATTAATAGATGCTTGTAATGAAATGGGTATCCAAGACTTAAGAATGCTAGGATTTCATGACAAAACAATCGAATTTGAGGATCCTGAAATAGTTGTATCTGCAATTAAAGAAGTGATTGACGATGTGCAGCCTACATTAATGATTACTTTTTATCCAGAACACGGTGTTCACCCCGATCATGATGCTACTGCAAGAGCAGCTATTGAAGCAGTTAGCAGAATGACTTCAGACGAAAGACCTGTTGTATGGTGTATTGCAATCACGAAAGAACGATTTGATGTATTAGGAAAACCTGACATTGTGAATGATATTATGAATGTTGCTAGTCAAAAGCTTCGAACAATGAAAGCACATCGTTCCCAAACAGAAGCAATGTTAAAAGACGTTACAACAATTGAAAAGTTTGAAGATATTGCAGACGATCGATTGAAAATGTTTTTTGCAAAAGAATCATTCTACACTTATCACTTCGAATAAGAAGGTTTAACTCAGCTTTCTGTAGAAATAGTGAGAGATTTAGTAATTATTCTGGAGGTAAACAAATGTTAAAAATGAGATACTTAATTTTATATGTTTCAAATCTAGAAAAATCCCTTACTTTCTACACAGAAGCATTAGGCTTACCTGTTCGTGGGAATCACGGTACCTATGTAGAAGTAGACACAGGGCACACAATTCTAGCATTGATCGAACGTGGCAATGTACAGGAATTAACTGGATTAAGTTATAAAAGTACACCTCAAACTTCGCAAACATTTGAAATTGGTTTTGTAACTGAGGATGTTGTTGCTACAATAGAAGCACTACGCGTCAAAGGTGTAGAGGTAATAAAAGAACCAATTACAAAGCCTTGGGGTCAAACAGTTGCTTATGTGGGCGATCCTGATGGACATTATATCGAAATTTGCAGTTCAATGGATTCATAATCCATCAAATAGAGAGAAAAAGGATAGAAAAGCAGACATAAACTCTGCGATTTCTATCCTTTTTTATGGTTCGCTCTTATCTCCTTCCATTTCGTTTTTGACTTTTGTTTTCTTTTGTATGAAAGCAATGAGTAACAGAGCCGTAGGAATAATCATTTGAAATGGTATATGCAAGTAATAAGGAACAATTTCTAAGCCTTCTTTAAAGTGATGTAGAACATTTGGAGCAATCCATAAAGAACTAATCACTACAAGGAAACTAATTGGATAAATAACATCACTATTTTTCTTTACTTTAAAAAGTTCAGAAGAGATTGTCACTGCACAGTAGTAAAAAAGAAAAATTTTAACAAAACCACCGATTACCATAAGAATAACAATAAGTGGATCCAATCTTTGAACAAAATTGGCAATATTGATATAACTAATTGCAGTCAAAAGTGGAAAAGTAGCTCTTTCATAAACAGAAACGCCTAAAATCATAATGTTTTTAAGGGTAAAAAATATTAATACCATACCCGAAAAAATCAATGCTGGAATCCCTATTTTCAACGCCTTATTTGTTTTATTTAAATGCGGCATGATCATCGTAAATACAATCACTTCCCCAAAAGGAAATGCCGTAGTAAGTGGGAAAGATGCTTTAATGACTGGCTTCCAACCATTTTCCAATACGGGTCTAATATTATCGATTTGATAGATTTTAGAAACACTCTCAAAGCCTACAATAATCAAAACAATAATAATAATAAGTATAAAAATGAACTCATTTGCACGTGCAAATGTTTCTAATCCTTTATGAGCTCCGTACATGACAACAAACATCATAAAAATACCAATCAAAATTAACGAAGATGCATTAAAAATTGTAATGACTAATAATTCTTCAAAATCACGTAAATCTCTAGCAGCTATATAGATAAAATAGATCAGATAAACTATGGCTACGATTTTACCAGCATTTTCACCTAAAATCTCCTGAGTCACTTTCGTAAACGTTTGCTCCGGAAATAACTCAAATAATTTTATATACACATAAAACAATATACAGCCAAAAAATGAAGCAAGCAGTAAACTAATCCAAGCATCTTGCTTCGCATCACTTGCAAGCCCATATAATGATGAAGTTCCAACTTCAAACAAAAAAATCATACAAAAAAATTGAAAACCACTAATCGTTGTTTTTCGATTCATCTACTTACCTACTTTTTGAACTGTCATAAGTGACACTTTCATCTTAATACGTTCCATTTTATGTTTACCTAAAATTCCCATTTCATGAGCTTATTTAAAAGTTTTACAGAGATATCTTCTTGTTTCATCCTGGAGTTGTAATCAACTAACGCATTTAAATAGGATCAATAAAAAAACAAGCTGCCGTAGCAACTCGTATTCTTTCAGAAAAAAACTGTCTAAAAATATTCCCATGCAGTTTTTCACAAATTAATGTGGTTGAAACTAGGTATTTCAGGTTTTGTATTGATTTCCTTAGGTAAACGAGATGGAGCTTTAGGTACTTTCCGAATTTCGTAATTAATGACATCTGACGAGTGAAGCGTAACAACAACACTACCTCCATATTGCTTAGCTCGAATCAAAATCGGTTGATTATATTTATTTTGAAAGCGAAAATCAGGTCCATACCAGCTAACAGTAGCATCACGTCCAGGTGGAACATATGATACTTGCCTACTATGCGAATACCGCTCCACAATTTGTAGTCCAGCACGATCAACAGCATTGAACAACGTTGATGACACCTGACAAATACCTCCACCAACTCCTTCAGATAATTCCCCTTTAACGATAATGGCAGCACTCAAGTACCCTTTATCTTTACTCCTCTTTCCTACAACCTGGTTAAATGAGAAAATCTCGTTAGGGAAAACAACATGATTATCAATTGCTTTTGCCGCTAGTGAGATATTGTTTAAACGACTTTTATTATTTGAATTAAAATAAGTCACGTACTGACCAATCTGTTGTATCCGTATATGAGCAAGTAACTCACTGTCAACTTTCGGATAAATGTCTAACTCAGGCACTTCGATCTTTGCAGGGCCACTCCCATAAAAGTAAGAGTGAAACTGCTCTTTAAACTCCTTTTTATAAAGTCTGTACCCTACCTGCCCAGGTACAATTCTTCCCTGGTCATTAATTTTAGCATTGATCGGTTCCTGATAAATTTGCTGGTCAAGTTTGTCGATAAATTGATTGTATTTACTTTCATCAATCGTTGGAATACCAGGAACAGGCACAGTAAAATGCTCCCGATTAACAATGGCTATGGTGTGTCCTTGTTGATTGATCGTTAAACTGTCTGGAAGATGAACAGATTGTGTTAATATAAATAAACTAGCTATCCAAGTAAGGATCATAAATGGCATACCTCCCAATATTAGTATGGGCAAGAGATTATACTTTAATGTGATTCGCTCTTTTTAAATAAAGAAAGTTCAAATAAGCTTTGAATGAAAAAATCACAAGTGTGTTTTTTTCATGAAGCTAGTAAAGAATAATGACGAACCTTAAAAATTGGAGGGACTGTAATGAAAAAAGATGAATATACAAATGACATGAATCAACTGTTAGAAATCATTAATGCCAAGGGAGATACTGGTGAACTCTTGGAAATTGTAGACAAATACAAAGAAACAGAAAATGAAGAAAGCAATCATAATCATGATCTTTTCTATCAAGAACTGCGAGTGATTGCAGAGGATAGTGCAAGAGAAGATTAAATACCGTTTAATGAAAATAAGCATAAAAAAAAGCTTATCGACTAGTCTAATCTCGAGGGACTTCATCGGCAAGCTTTTTATTTCCAAAATTAAAAGTATAATAACTCCACTTTTTCTTTAGCTTCTAAGTTTTCAACCATTGTAAACCATGATTCCGGCTTATTTGGTAAAACAGTATAATAACGTTTTAAGAATTTCACAATTAAGTCCGTAGGTAGCTCATTCATGTCCCCATCCATTGGAAGGAAGCAAAGATCTAAACCTGTAATAGCCTCACCATCGTTGTGCCAAGAAGGATGAACATATGAGAAATTAAGACGCTTATAGCCAAGGTGAGCCAAGACTTCACGACGAACATATGGATCCATTGGCTTAACACCGCCAAACTCATAATGATCTACACGATATGGATCATAGATTTCAGCAAACATACCTGATAATTTCTTACCATTTGCAGTAGCTAAGGCATGCAAATCTTCTAATCTTTTTTTGGCCAAAAACGGCCCAACTCCAAAACCAGCTTGGCCGATGATTGTAAAATCTGTCATAGCAACATTAAAATCCTCGTAATAGCGATACTCTGTAGCCCCCACTACTCTTCCTTCATGAACAGCAACAAAAACACGAATACCGGGATCCTCCAAAGGTTCCTTCCAAAGATCAAATTCAAGTACTTCTTCCGGGGGAAATACATCTTGCATTAATTGATGCATTTGTGAAAATAACGGATCTTTGATATTCACAATTCTACTAAATTCCATTACATGTTCTCCCATCTTAAATTGAATTTGCAAATGGATTTTTCCATTCCATTAACGTCCCATAATGACATGATTCTTCATCCTCTAAGTAATCGGCTACTACTTTAACTGGCGTACGACCGCAACGAAGTAAAAAGGAGATAACTGGATCTTTTAATTCTCCTTTTAAAATAGTATCCAAATACTGCTCGGGAGACAAATCTTTTGCAACTTTATGATAACCAGGCATTCGTCCTCCACCAAGCAACCGTTCCAAGCGCAAGTGAACCACAATATCATACATTGAAAACATCAACCACTTCCCGAGCCCCAATTTGCGATAGATCGGTCTAACTCCAATATCAACAACGTACAAAGTATTTCCATTTGGGTTATGGTTACGAATATAGCCACTATCTGTCATGTCGTCCCAGGTGTGATTTGGTTGATTCGAATCAAAATCTACAAGTAACCCAGTCATTGAACCTGCTATTTTGCCATCCACTTCAATACACAGTGCTCCTTGTGGAAAAAGAGACACGTGGTTAGTAAGCTGCTCCTCATTCCACCAAAGGTCAGATGGAAATGGGGGCGGAAAGCTTTCCTGTTGAATACGAATTAAATCTGGAAAGTCCTTTTCTACATATTGACGGATTACTACAGGGACAGGTTTGTCTTGGTCGAAAACAAAGAATTCTTTTCGATACATATTAAAACCCCCAAATGCGAATTCCTTATTTTGTTTCCCAATCTGGATAAAGATCAATGCGACGATCACGCCATGTAGTCACAGAGCCCTTTTCACGAACTTGATATAAAAGCTCTAAATTCAAATCCGCTGTAACAATCATATCTTGATTAATTTCCCCTTCTACCAAAATACCTTTTGGAGGGAATGGAATATCATTTGGCGTGATAACCACTGCCTGGCCAAAATTAGCACGCATGAAATCAACAGTTGGAAGAGAACCAACAGTCCCAGTATTTACAACATAGACTTGATTTTCAATTGCTCTAGCATGACTCGTGTAACGAACTCGATGAAAACCATGACGATCATCAGTGCATGAAGGACAGAAGATTACATCTGCACCTTTTGCTTTTGCCATTCGAACGATTTCTGGAAATTCGATGTCATAACAAGTTAACATCGCAATTTTTCCTTTTTCAGTTTCGAATACTTCAAATGTTTCACCTGGGCTCATGTTCCACTCATTCACTTCAGTTGGTGTAATGTGAAGTTTAGCCTGTTCTGCAACTCGTCCATCTGGATAAAACAGATGAGCAACATTGTATAATCGATCGCCTTTGCGAATTATATGAGTTCCTGCAACAATGTGCATCTTGTATTGCTCTGCAAATTTGATAAATAATGTACGATATTGTTCAGTAAAGTTGGGTAATTCTTGAATCGTTAATGCTTCACCTTTATCATTGCCGATCGACATAAGCTGAGTTGTAAAAAATTCAGGAAAAACAATAAAATCCGAACCAAATTCTTCTGCTGTTTTTATATAATGCTCCACTTGACTTGCAAATTCTTCAAAAGAATTGATTGTGTGGAGATGATATTGAACAGCTGAAACTCTTAATTGCATACAATCCCCTCTTCCCAATTTCAATTATATATATTGTATAAACCTTATTAGATAAATTAACTAAATGAGCAAAAAACTCCTATGCTAGCACTATCATAGCATACGGAGTTTACGAAAAGATAAATAATTAATTACTATAGGGTAACAAGTGAATTTTATTCTGCTTTGAATCTTTGATTTTCAATAATTACCTTTCCATATTCAACTTCATTGTTTTCAAAATAATCATGAGCTTCACTTATTTCTTCAAATGTAAAACGCTTCGGATTAATAAGTGGCTTTACTTTTTCGGACTCTACGAGATTAGCTATTTTATGTAAAATCTCACCATGTTCTTTACGCCCTTCCTCTGTTTTCTGAGTAAGCATAATAAAAATAACATGTAAAGATAAGGATTTACTATGTAATGGCGTTAAATCATGAGTAGAGCGAGCAGCGATCGCTAAAACTGTCCCCTTTTGTTTAACAGCTTGAAAAGACTTATCCAAATTATCAGTACCCACAGTATCAAAAACGACATCAAAGCCTTTACCATTCGTCAGACGCTCAACGTATGCTAAGACCGACTCATCTTTATAATTAATGACATGATCTACTCCGAGTGATTTGACTAATGCTGCTTTTTCATTTGAGGAAACAGTAGTAGAAACAATAGCACCTAAGGATTTAGCTATTTGTATCGCTACATGACCAACACCACCTGTCCCCCCATGAATTAAAATATGATCTCCAGCTTTAATATTCCCTCTATCAACTAAAGCCTCCCACGCTGTAATTGAAGTCAAAGGTAAGCCAGCAGAATCTTGGATTTGTATATTTTTAGGTGCTTTTGCCAAAATTGACTCATCAACTAATAAATAATCGGATAGTGCTCCGCCTGCTGCATTAAAGCCATATACTAGTTCTCCAACTGAAAAACGCAAAACAGACTCTCCAATTTCTACAATTTCACCAGAAAAATCACTATGAAGAATCATTGGAAAATTAGGTTGAAATGCGTTTTGAACAACACCTTTTCGAATTTTCATATCAATCGGATTCACACTAGTTGCAGCAATCTTAACAAGTACTTGATTTCCTTTAGGAAACGGGTAAGGAACATCTATTTTTTGAAATTCGGAACTATTTCCATACTGATGAATCACCATTGCGTTCATATATATTCCTTCTTTCTCATAGTGAATTTTTCTATATTTTAACATAAATTTTATTTATTCAATAAATTAGAACTCCTGAAAATAAAGACAAAAAACCTTTTATATTTAAAAGGTTCTTTTACTTATTTAACGATCCAACATTCTTCATATAATGATTCAATACAAATCTAATACTTTCATCTATCGGAATATTAATCCCGAAGCCGTCATGATCTTCAAGGGAAACAAATCCATGAAGAATACTTCTTAGCCCTCTGACAATATGGATTTGATCAATCTCATTTACATCATATGGTTTCAGAACTTCAAAAATCAATTCTAAAATTTTAGTTGCAACTACAGTGTATTGATCACCTACAGTGTGAGTTGATGAAAGAGTCGATTGATATAATCCAGGGTGCTTTCGAGCAAAATGGATATATGCAAACGCTAAAGAAAAAATCGCCTCCTTTGATTGATCACAAATTGAAGAGTGAAGCTCCTCATACAGCTGCTGAATACCATAAAGTGCAATACTATTTTTCAGTTCATCTAAATTTTTCACATGATTATAAATTGAAGGGGGCTGAATCGTCAATTTCTTAGCTAAATAACTAATCGTTAAGACATCCCAACCTTCATCATCGACAATCTCAATAGCAGTTTTCAGTAATTCGTTAAAATTTAAACCAATTCTAGGTGACATTCATGATTCTCCTTTATTTAATGCATGCTCAATTGCTTCTTGTGGATTATTTAACATTGACCCATGACCTACTGCCAATAATAATGGCTTCAATTGACTTATTTTACGAGCACTTTTGATTGCCTCCTCTTTGCTCCATGTCGCCCAAGCAGGAAATGGAAATAGAAGGTTCAATTGTCCTGAAATTGCAATACCGCCCCTTAATGTAAATGCATCTCCTGCAATTACAGTATTTGTACGTTGATCCAAAAACGACATCGAACCAGGAGTATGGCCAGGTGTTTCAATTGCTAACAATGAACCAATCGTATCACCTTCTAGTAAATATCGATCAGGTGTGGTTTGAATATTTTTTGGTACTCCACCTTTTATAGGCAAATTGGGTTCATTTGGTTCTAAAGTAACATCACCCTTTAATAATTTCGCATCTCTTTTTGAAATAGATACAACAACATCAGGCATCATAGATTTTAAACGGTCTAGTGAACCGATATGATCCCCATGAGCATGAGTCAGTACAATATTTGTTATTTTTTTGCCAATTTCATTCGAAACAGAAATGATTTTATCAGCACTGAATGATAAAGCAGTATCAATTAAAGTAAGTCCATTTTCTTCTTCAACTAAAAAACAATTTACAGGGAATAAATTAGGCAAAAAACTGATTTGATAAAGAAAATTAGATTTAGTAACCTTCATCACAATTCCTCCTAAGTTAAAACTAATGGTATTAGTTTTATAATACTAATGCCATTAGTTTTTGTAAACACTTAATTTCAATATATTTCCAATCTGTTCAAATTAGAAGCATAAACTAGCTTGAACCAAACAAAAAAAAACCTTCCACCAAAGATGGAAGGATTCCAATTTATTTTATTTTCTGCTTAAATCCATTTCGTTATAAGCAACTACTTTTGTTTTATTTTTAAATTTATAACCTAACCACACGATTAGGAATACTGGAATACCAATGTATGAGACAAGTACACCTTGCCAGTCAATTATATGACCAGTGAACGCTTGATAGTTTTGAGCTAATACGATAAATAAACAAGCTAAAAATGCTAGAATCGGACCTAAAGGGAACCATTTTGCACGATACGGTAAATCATTTAAATCTTTTCCTTGAGCAACATATGCTTTACGGAAACGATAATGTGAAATCGCAATACCTAACCATGCAATAAATCCTGATAAGCCTGATAGATTTAATAACCAAGTATATACTTGACCTTCACCAAAGAATGACGTTAAGCATGCTAATGAACCAACTGCTAGCGTTACATATAAAGCATTTGTTGGAACACCGTTTTTGTTTATTTTTGTTAAGAATTTTGGCGCTTTTCCTTCAATAGCTAACGTATATAACATACGAGTAGAAGCATACGTACCACTATTCCCTGCTGATAACACAGAAGTTAAAATAACTGCATTCATTACTGATGCTGCAAAAGCTACACCTAATTTTTCAAAAACTAAAGTAAATGGACTGACTGCAACGTCCCCTCTTAATAAATCTGCGTCAGTATAAGGTATTAATAAACCAATAACAAAAATTGCTAATACATAGAATAAAAGGATACGCCAGAAAATTTGTTTAATTGCTTTCGGTACATTTTTCTCTGGATTTTCAGTTTCTCCAGCTGCAACACCAATTAACTCTGTACCTTGGAATGAGAATCCAGCAACGATGAAAATTGATAACACACCTAAAAATCCATTATGGAACGGTGCTCCACCAGCAGTAAAGTTTTTAAATCCAACACTATCTCCACCTAAAATACCAAAAATCATTGCAATCCCTACTACTAAAAAGACAATAACAGTTACGACTTTGATTAAAGAAAACCAAAATTCTGATTCACCGTAGCCTTTAACTGATAATAGGTTTAACCCTAAAATGATGACTAAGAAAATGGCACTCCATAATACAGCAGGAGTATTTGGGAACCAATATTTCATTAACATTGCTGAAGCAACTAATTCAAAAGCTAATGTGATTGCCCAGTTATACCAATAGTTCCAACCCATCGCAAATCCAAATGCTGGATCTACATAACGAGATGCGTACGTACTAAAAGAACCAGATACAGGAAGATATGTAGCCATTTCCCCTAAACTTGTCATTAAGAAATAAACCATTAAACCAATTAAGCAATATGCTAATAAAGCTCCACCTGGTCCAGCTTCACTAATTGAAGCGCCACTTGCTAAAAATAACCCTGTCCCAATAGAACCACCAATTGAAATCATTGTTAAGTGTCTTGCTTTCAGTCCTCTTTTTAAAGAACCATCATTTTGCGGGAGATTTGTTTGTCCCATCTTTGTTGCCTCCTCTTCATTCATGCAATACTATCTTTACGCAGAATTAGGGGCGCAAAAGTGTTGTTTGCTGTGTATTTTACTCAAGAAATTCCTACTTTATGTAGGTTAGAATGCTCTTGAAAACACAAAAAAACACGTGAAGAATGTTCACGTGTTTAAGACTCAGTTTATATGCGTCTAACAGCCAACATCTCTTCAATAGCCCTCCACAAGTAAAAGTAAACTTGTGACAGTCCTACGCTTATTCAGCAATAGGCCCAGCAACAAAATTGAATGGCAACTTTGTTACTTCGGCAGTTTCGCCTTTCATTACTTTTCATAGGTTCCATAAACCTCCAAGTAATAACTCATCAAAACCGCGCCTCTATCCATACGAGATAAAGATCATATTTAATTAAAATTTATAAAATTACTATACCAATCTCATAATCTAGTTGTCAATTACTTTCTGCAAAATTCTACAAGAAACAGTTGAAGAGTCCTTTAGAATTGTCTATACCATTTCCTTTATGATTTCTATTTTCCATTCATAACCTGCCCTACTTCCTGCTTTTTAGTGTTCTTTTTGCTATAATGAAATTGTATTTAAACAAAGGAGGAATTTTGATATGACAGTGTATAAAGCATTAACTCTTGCAGGATCAGATAGTAGTGGTGGCGCAGGTTTACAGGCAGACATAAAAACATTCCAAGAGAGAAATGTTTATGGAATGAGTGCGGTTACCACATTAGTTGCAATGGACCCACATAATCATTGGCACCATCAAGTATTTCCGATTGATATAAGTACAATTGCAGCGCAATTAGAAACAATCGTTGTTGGTGTAGGCATTCAGGCAATGAAAACAGGAATGCTTGGATCAGTGGAAGTTATAGAATTAGCAGCTGAAACAATTAAAAAACATAATATAAATCGTGTAGTAGTTGACCCGGTTATGATTTGCAAAGGGAATGATGAGGCTTTACATCCTGAAACAAATGATGCATTAAGAGATGTTTTAGTTCCTTTATCAACTGTAGTAACACCAAATTTATTTGAGGCAGCACAATTAGCAAATATGGCGCCAATTAAAACAGTTGAACAAATGGAAGAAGCAGCGCGTAAGATTCATGCATTAGGCGCAAAATTCGTACTTGTTAAAGGCGGAAGCAAAATTCAACATGAAAACGCGGTTGATGTTTTATTTGACGGTGAAAAAATAGAAATTTTAGAATCTGATCGAATTGAAACAACATATACACATGGTGCTGGTTGTACATATTCTGCAGCAATCTGTGCTGAATTAGCTAAAGGAGTAGAACCTAGAGAAGCTATATATACTGCTAAAAAGTATATAACTGAAGCAATTCGCCACTCGTTTAAATTAAATGAATATGTAGGTCCAACAAACCATATGGCGTATCGTTTACATGGAGAAAAATAATATACAATAGAAAAGAGCAGGTTAAGGACAATCCCTTTCCCCTGCTCTTTTTACTTTCCTTGCTCTTAAAACTGATCCCAAGTAAGAACTTCATCTAACGTCAAACGAACTTTTTCAAACCCTGCTTTGATTCCCTTACCAACAGAGATTAACATAACTGGTTTGAAGTTTTCAGGTACATTAAATTCTTCTACAAATTTCGCTTGATCAAAACCACCCATTGGTACTGTATCTAAACCTTTTGCTTTTGCCGCAAGCATTAGTTGCATTGATACTAATCCACCATCAATCATCGCTACTTTTGTTGCGATTTCCTCTGGGAAATTACCATAATTTTTAACAATTGAGCCTACATAAAAGTCTTTAACCTCTTGAGTCATCATACCTTTTTCAACTAATTCATCATAAATTCGATCGGCATTTACATATGCTTTTGTATCACCTAAAACTGCAATCACAACTGAAGCATCAACGACTTGTTGTTGATTGTTAGCAATTGGAAGCAATTTTTGTTTCGTTTCTTGTTTATTAATCACTAAAAATCTCCACGGTTGTAAGTTTGAAGAAGATGGAGCTTGAACTGCGATTTCTAATAGTTCCCGAACTTCTTCATCACTTAGTTTAAAATTTGGATCATAATGGCGTACTGAACGTCTTTCTTTTGCTACTGTAAAGAAATCAGAACTATCAAGTTGTTTAGGTGCCTCATTTCCAAAATCAATTTCATTCACTTTATTTAAATACTCTTCTCTATCTGATGATACTTTTGTCATTTAAATCTCTCCTTAAAAACTGTATTATTTACAGATACAGTATAAAACTTTAACTGTATAAAAGTCAACTACAGTTTATCAAAAAAAATAAAACCGAAACAATGTTTCGATTTTATTTATCTAATTTCTTTTGGTAGTAAATCAGCGACAGTCTTCTTTGCAAGACCTTCTACAAGCCAACTTTCCATTTCATCTTTTAAATTATATAAAGCTGAACGAGTTGAAGCTGTAAAGCATTCATGGCTATTCACATCTAAAAATCCTTGTGAATATGGATCAGATCTCATTGCATCATAAACATCTTTTAATGAAATTTCACTTGCATCTCTAGCTAAATAATAACCACCATCTCGCCCTTCTTTTGCTGAAATAATTCCAGCTTTAACTAGATTGGCAAGAATTTTTCTTAAAAAGGTCGACTGTGCTTCAAGTTTTTGAGCCATCATAGAACTTGGACAAATTCCATCATGCGCTGCCAATACAAGTAAAGACTGAAGAGCAAGTCCAAACCATTTCGTACTAGAAACCTTATCTTTCAAAAGCTTTCACCTCAAATACTAGTCTATACGATTTTTGAAAAAAGACAACCTACTTTCAGTCGCTAAGGTAAATTGAGCATGAAAATTGAAGTGTATTTAAAAAATAAAAAAAGAAGGCCCAAATGGCCTTCTTTCTTATGATGCATTGCTTTGTGGTAATTCTTTATTCGATAATTTTTCATTGCCCATTAAGAAAATTGAGATCATCGCTAAACCAACTGGAATTAAAGTCCATAAGAAAGTATGAGCGATAGAAGTAGCAAACACTTCTGAAATTTTCTCTAAAACAGGAGCAGGAATCATTTTACTTGCCTCAGGTGTTAACGCCTGATTGATATCTAAATTTTGAGGTGCTCCACTATTTCCAAGTGCACTTGAAATTTTGTCTGAAAAGACATTTCTTTGAATAACACCAAATACTGTAATACCGACAGTCATTCCTAATGCACGAAGGAATGAGTTGGTAGAGCTTGCTGAACCCCGGTTTTCATTATCAAAATGGTGCATTGCTGCCATACCTAAAACTGAGAATGAAACGCCTACACCAAGTCCTACAATAATCATGTACAGTACAATTTGGAATTTCGTTGTATCAGGCGACAAAGTTCCTAAGCATAGAATTCCTGCTAATAATAGGACGACAGAACCCGCCATTAAATTACGATAGCTAGTTTTATTTGCTAATGCTCCACCAAATGCAGCAGAAATACTTACACTAACCATCATTGGTAATAATACTAGTCCTGAGTTTGTTGCGGTACCACCCTGCACAAACTGGATAAAAATCGGGATATAGATTGTTGCTGCAATAAACGCAGCACCATAAAATAAGCCTACAAAATTACTTGCTGCAAAAAGTCGCATTTTGAACATCTCAAAAGAAATAATTGGCTCTGGAACTTTTCTTTCAATGATTAAAAAGAGAATAAAGAAGAAAGCAAAAGCACCAAATAAACCTAAAATTTGAATAGAATCCCACGCGTACTCTTTTCCACCAAGTTCTAGTGCAAACATTAAACTGACAATACTAATGACGAATGTAGTTGCACCCCACCAATCAATTTGTTGTTTTTGGTGGTTCGTTGATTCTTTATAATAAAAGCTAATTAAACCAAGTGTTAACAAACCAAATGGAATATTAATATAGAAAATAAATCTCCAATCAATATAATCTGTAATATATGCCCCAATTAATGGACCTAAAACACTAGATAGACCAAATACAGCTCCAAAAATACCACTCATTTTCCCTCGTTTCTCAACAGGAAACACATCCCAAATGATCGAGAAAGCGATTGGCATTAATGCACTACCACCAATTCCTTGAATTGCTCGGTAAATACTAAGTTGAACGATAGACTGTGCAGTACCACAAAGAATCGATCCAAGTAAAAATAAAATAATACCTAACATAAAGAATCGTTTTCTTCCATACATATCTGACAGTTTACCAAAAATAGGCATACCAGCCATTTCCGTTACTAAGTATGCTGAGGTTACCCAAACAAACTGATCGTAACCACCAAGATCTTTTAACATTGTCGGCATCGCCGTAGATACAATCGTATTATCTAATGAGGCAAAAAATATACCTAATAATAATGCAATCATAACTGGAACCAATTTTGTTTCCCTTTTTTGCATGTTTCTCTCTCCTTTTAACGCTCGAACTTTAAAAATCAATCTTTATTAATATACAGTATTGCATTGCTTAAAAGACCTAGACCTATTCCAATTCCAAAACCAAGAAACCCACCAGCAATTAAATGTGATGTAAAATAACCAACTCCTAAGCCTATTGTTAATCCTAATATAACAAATGCAGCGTAAAATATACCGACAGCCTCTTCATGTCTTAACATTTTATCATTCCCTCTCTATCACTATTAAAAAGGCATAGAAATACTTTCATACATTTCATAGC
>NZ_JBALMS010000037.1:32855-53557 GCF_036962205.1 Bacillus sp. JJ664
AATCATTCATATAAACACAGACATATTAAAGGATGTAAATAGTACTGACAAACCAACCTAATTAGAAACTATTAAAGAATACGATAATAAAAGCAACAAAACATTGTTGTGTATATACTGTCAATTACAAGATCAATTTAGGTAAACAAGTTCAATTCTGTTCATCTTTTTTACTTCTTAGAATAAATTTAGCCCCAAGACCAAATCCACTTATTAAAAACAACAATGCTGCTAGATTAAACATAAAGCGAATATCAATTGAATCAAATAGTACGCCTACTCCAATAATACAAAGTGCAGTGACAAAAGACGTCCAAAATAAATAACTACGATAAAATTCAGAAGTTGCATTCATAAACAATCTTTTCTCTGCAAGCTTAAAAAGGGCCGTAAATCCACCGAATAAAACCTGCCCTATATACACGATTTTAATATTTTCGATCGTATGCAATGAAAAAAATAAATAACTACAGAAAAATGAATGAAGCATCATCAGTAAATATGGAGAAAATCGTTCAAAAAATTTACCACCAAAGTAGACAACAATACTTAAGCTTAATGAAAAAAGCCCATACAATAAACTAAACACATCATAACTGTCCCCAATATTTCTTAAAAAGAGAACATAATATGGAAATACTAAAGAACTACTAAATCCAACCACACTTAAAATTGCGACTACTATTTTGTTCATATCCTACTCTCCATAATTTTTGTAAAAAGTATTCAAAAAAACACCATTTTGGTCGAATTCTCTTTTCTTTTCGAAAAACTCATTTGTTCTTGGATAAGCTAATTTCATTTGCTGCTTTGATTGGTATGGATAGTAAGGTAAGTAATAAGATCCGTCATGTTGGATCGTAATATCAGTCCATTTTCGTACTACTTCTTTCGCATGTTGAATAGACCTTTGATCTCTTCCATGTTGAATGAGTACAACAAAAGCAAACATGTCATCTTTAGCATAGTTCATGACTGTTTCATCATCTTTTTCTACATATCGAATTGTAATATTAAGTACATTTAAATCTTCGGATTTCAAATACTCTCTTACATAATCTATATAAGGAATAAACTCATCTACAGGCACAAAAAACTCTTGAAGAACTTGAGTATCTTGTCGATCTTCAAACTCCATAAACTTACTTTCTGAACGCATGACATTATTACGAGTTTCAAAGTTTCCGTCTAATGCATCAATAAAATAATATTGAATATCCCAAAAAATATTTTTTCCTTGATCAGATCCTCGAGACATTCCTAAAGCAAGCTTCGGAAAAAATGCCGATTTATCTTCTTTTAATTCTTGATCTGACTTAGTCATTTTACGAGAAGTATCCATATAGTTAATTGAATATACTTTATCAAAAAAACTATCAGGTGCAACTGAAATTCGCCCGATATGCATTTTAGCATCCTTATTTCCTAATACTTCACTTGTAAAATACGAAGGATACTCATCATATTTCATTGTACTTGTCTCTATTTTATACAGTTCATTATCAGTAAGCTGAAGCTCTACTTCAAGAATAATCCCAAATAAACCATAACCACCTAAAACATAGGAAAATAATTCACTATTTTCTGTCCGACTAACTTTTATGATGTTTCCATCTGCTTGAAGTAATGTAAACCAATTAACTGTACTAGCTAATGAATGATTTCGAAGATCACGACCATGAGCATTTACACTTAATGAGCCTCCAACTGAAAATATTTCTTGTGACTGCGTTACCTTTAGTGCCAGGTTATAAGGATTAATTGCTTCTTGAATGTCTCCCCAAGTTGCGCCACTTTGTACAACTACTGTTTTATTGATTGGGTCAACTTTTTTCACTTTATTAAATGTTTTCATATCGATTACGACGCCATCTTTGTAGTAAGTATGTCCACCTTGACTATGGCGCTCCCCAGCAATTGAAACTGTTTTATGTTGACTATTTGCATCAAGAACAATTTTCCTTAGTTGCTCTACTTCCTTCCCTTTCACAATTCGATCAATTTTAGTCGGAAGCAAATGAGCTACATCATCAATCATTCCATCTTTTAGCGTAATTGGTTTATTCCACAATGTATAAAACACGATGACAAATACTGTGATCAGAATGAAACCAAATGATATTTTTTTCCACAAAACGAATTTCTCCCCTTAAAGAACATGATGAAATAAAAACGCAGTAAAAAAGACGTGTTACAAAATGTATGCACGTCTTTTTTTGTACATTAAAATGTTTTTAACTAAACCAACCAATCATTCGATTCACATCTTTTTCATCTAAATGCTTAACTTTATATGTACGACCATATTGACTAGAAAGAATCGTAATATAAATTGACTTTAGCTTTGCACGTTTCTGAAGCAAGCTTTGTTTCCCAATTAATACTTGAATTCTTTCCCTCGGTATAATTGCTGTTGTTCTTGAGAAAAATCCAGACTGTAATATAACTGTTCGATCCAATAAAGTATAACCAGCATATCGATATCTAATTTCTCCAATAAATACACCTATTAAGACAAGCCCTAGTGCCCAAAATTGTACAAAAGGAAGTAAGACGATTGCCAATGCAACAATAAGGAAAATGAGAATACTCCAAGAATAGTAACTTTTTCTTGCTCTTTTTGGAGCTCGTTGAAAAATGCTATCGTAAGAAATAGAAGGAATAAAATTAGTTAAAAATTCTGGTACATGTTTCATCTTAATAAATGGATGTAACACATGTCGTCCATTCTCCTGGGAATCACCCATTCCAACTGCTTCTACATAAATTGTTGCATAACCAAATAATTGTCTAAAAATGCCTTCCTCAACGACTACACCTTGAATTCTCTTGATAGAAACGTTAAATTCATTTTTCTCAAAAAGACCTCTTGTAATCATTAATTGAGTTTCTTTTCTATGAACAGTAAAGTTAGCAAATTTTAAGACATATCTTAGCGTAGTAAATAACAAAGAAAGTAATAAACAACCTATAAATAGGATGAAAAACATCATATATGTAAAAGATTGAATTTGATTATAAATTGCCTCATAAACACTGTTTGGTAGCAAGTCCTCTATTTGTGAAAATAAAGAAGCTAAAACTGCAAACGCAATTCCTACCTCAAATGACGTAATTCCTGCCAAAATAAGTTTTTTAAAATCAACTTTCGCTGTAAAATCAACTGAAGACTCATCAACCGGTTTACTTTTTTCTGTGGTCTGAACTTCATCTATTTTTTTCTTTTTAAATTGTAATATTTCATTTCTGAGTGCAAGTGCCTCATCCTTTGGTATTGCATTCAGTACTCCTTCTGCTTTCTTTCCTCCAGCAGTTTCAATTCGTACACTAACTACATGAAAAAGCTGTTGAATAAAACCAGCATTAATGGCAACAGACTGAATCCGCTCCTTTTGAATAAAAGTGTTTTCAATCACAAATAATCCAGAACGAATCCTAAATCCATCTTCAGTTACATAATAAGTAAATCTATACCATTTAATAATTGCTGAAACAACAGGGAAAACAACCAAAACAATTGCGAACAAATATTGAAAAATAGATCCTTTATCACCCGAAACAAATAAAATAATGATTGGAATAATAATATTTCTAACTTGTTCTATTAAAACTGATAAAATATATGCTGGATGTTGTCGCTTTGGCTCATACATCATCATCACTGATCCTTGCTAAGTAAACGATTTTATCTCTTAGCTTCTCAGCAACATGGTGTTCTAAACCTTCAATTTCATGAGTGGTAGCTGCCGTGGAAATATTTACAGTAGATAATCCATATCTGCGAAGTAAAGGACCTACTTCAGTCGTAACATGTTGTACCCTAACCATTGGAATAATAATTCGTTTTATGATGAACATACCTTTTTGAATTTCCAGCTCATTTTCGTATATCTCATAAGCTGTATATTTCATTTTTAAAGACGGTAAAAATAAAGTTAAAAATAAAATAGCCGCCAATACAATACTAGTAAGTATCATCAAAACAAATGAAGGAAATGAAAAGTATCTGATCAGAAAATAATAAATGATTGGTAGCGCCAGTAGAGAAATACTACTTAATAATGAAATAATTCTCCAAACAGACCTCATTTTCGGTGATGGTCTTTGAGATGGATCTGCTCTCATTTAATCACCTTTTTCTATCTCATTAATATCTCACTTATATATAATAACATGAGACAAGCTTTTCACAAACCTCCTATTTATCGACAAATCATAATAAAATGTTTAGAAAATTTGTTAAAAAAGTACTGACAAAAGTTGATGAAATTCCACAACAAGTTATTGATAAGGGGCTCATGTGATGAGCCTCTTTAGCCAACAACAACTGAAGGATCTCACCAGTCAAAAAGCTCCCACGTGAATTTATTCCTCCCAATTGTGAACGATAATATTTTGATTTACAAAAAGTGGTGCACCTGTCTTTTCTATTACATCACGTATTGAATAAGGTGCCATTACTTCATTTAGCCACAATTCACCACTATCTTTTTTAACCTCAATTACAGCCATTTCTGTAATAATTAAGTCAACACATTTAGGCGAGGTTAAAGGTAAACTACATTTTGAAACAATTTTGGGTTCGCCATTTTTATTTGTATGATTCATAAGAACGATCACTTTTTTCGACTTTTGTGCTAGGTCCATCGCCCCTCCGATGCCTGGTACTCTTTTACCTGGAACAATCCAGTTGGCTAAGTCTCCATTTTGGCTTACTTCTAATGCACCAAGCACAGTTAAATCTAATAAACCTCTACGAATGATGGCAAAAGCAATACTGCTATCGAAATAACTTGAACCAGGTATTAGCGTGACAGGTAAACCTGCTGCATTGCATAGATTTTCATCTTCCTCCCCCTTCCTAGGAGTCGGACCCATCCCTAACACACCGTTTTCAGCGTGAAACATAACAGATGTATCTTTTGCTAAATAATTCGGAATCAGTGAAGGAATACCAATACCAAGGTTTACAATCATACCATTCTTTACTTCTTGTGCTGCTCGTTTGGCCATGACTTCACGGGCAGTTATTTTTCCCAGACCCACTTCCAATCCACTCCTTCCGATTGAACTATATAATGAACAAATGCGCCTGGGACGATGATTTCTTCTGGATCTAGTGCACCTAAAGGAACGATTTCATCCACTTCTACAATCGTAATATTCCCAGCCATTGCTACATATGGGTTCGAATTACGTGCACTTTTGTCAAAAACTAAATTACCAAAAGGATCAGCTTTTTTTGCATAAACAATTGAAACATCAGCAGTTAAAGGTGTTTCTACTAAGTATTCTTTACCTAATACAGTAACTCTTTGTTTATTGATATCTATTACACTATCAATTCCAATATCGACTAGTACACCACCCAATCCTACACCACCCGCTCTTACTCGTTCTATAAAAGTACCTTGAGGACTAAATTCAATATCTAATGTACCATCTGTCATTTGTTGACCAGCGTTCGGGTTTGATCCAATATGCGTTGTAATCATCTTTCTGACTCTTTTGGCTGTTACTAATTGTCCAATACCTACATTTGGAAAACCTGTATCATTTCCTATTAAAGTTAAGTTTTTGACCCCTTTTTCTAAAATGCCTTTTATCAATGTAGGAGGATTACCGATTCCCCCAAAGCCGCCAAACATTAGTACCATATCATCTTGAAAGAATGACAGAGCTTCCTCAATACCAATTATTTTCCCAAATGTATTGATTTGCATTACATGACCCCTTTCACATCCTGAGATAGTTCATGAAATACTTCTTTTAAAGCATTTAATAATTCATCAACTTGATGCTCTGTGATCACAAGTGGAGGCGAAAGTAAAAAACTATTTTCCAATCGCCCATTCGGTCCACTTACAGCCGGATAAAGTAAAAGTCCTTTATTTCTAGCAATCTCAATAACGTGGGTTGTTAAACTATGTTTCTCAAATACATTTTCATCGAGTTCAATTCCAATTAGTAATCCTTCACCACGCACATCAAATATGAATGGAAATTGCTTTTTCCATTCTTTTAATGTTTTCATTATTTTCTTACCTTGTTTTTTAGAATTTTGGACTAGATTATGTTTTTTAACATAATGTAAGACTGCCAATGCCACACTCGCAGAAAGAGGATTCGCGCTAAATGTATGACCACTCATGACAAGTCGACTGCCTTCAATAATTGGTTGCATTACACGATCACTAGCAACCGCAGCAGCAATAGGCGTGTATCCTGCAGCTAAACCTTTTCCAAGCACTAAAATATCAGGAACACAATTCCAATGATGAATACCAAACATTTCTCCTGTTCTACCAATTCCAGTCATTACTTCGTCTGCAATAAACAAGACATCATGTTTTGTACATATTTCTCTAATTTTTTCATAATAGCCATTGGGAGGAGTTAAAGCTGCACCTGCTGCACCAACAATTGGTTCTGCGATAAATGCAGCTACGTTTTCTGCTCCTAATTTTTGAATTGTCCGTTCAAGCGAAGTCGCACATAATAGTTCACATCTACCGTTTTCTAAACCAAATGGACACCGTTTACAATAGGGCGCCTCAACCATTGGATAATCCTCAAGTAAACTAGTAAACCGTTTTCTTCTAAGTGGGTGACCTGACATAGATAAAGCACCAATCGTAATACCGTGGTAGCTCATCATCCTTGAAATGATTTTCGTTTTTGTATAAATACCTCTTTCTTGAAAATGCTGAATTGCCATTTTCATAGCTGTTTCTGTTGCTTCTGTTCCACTGTTCACAAAAAAACTCCAGTTCAAATCACCTGGGGTAAGCTCACTTATCTTTTTTGCTAGGTTTTCAGCTGCATCACTAGTAAACTGTGACCTATATACAAATGCCACCTTATTTGCTTGGCCAACCATTTCATCAATGACTTCTTTCACACCATGCCCAATACTTGCAGCCACAGCACCTGATGACCCATCAATATATTTTTTTCCTTGCTTGTCCCATAAGTAGATTGATTCTCCTCGATCAATTGTTGGATAGATTTCTCCTACTAGAGGTTTGATTAAGTATTCTCGCTTAGCCACACTACCTCACCAACTTTCAATTCATGCTTATTACTATATATAGTTCAGCGCGTAAAAAGTTAGACTAGATAAAAAGAAAATAGGTGTGCAGAGCAATCATTATGAAACGAAGCAAAAAAAAATAGCTCAGAGACTAGTCTCTAAGCTACGTGAATCATATATCATTTTATTTTTTATTCCCAAACTTCATCATGACCCGGTGGCTCATTTTCGGGAATAGTGAGTAAATTTTAGCACCGAAACCCATCCAAGAAGGTAGATCAACATCGTGTATATCTTGACCAATTAAGGAGATCACCTTTGAAGCAACTTTTTCAGGATCAAGCATCATTTTCCGAACAGATTTTGCATAAGTACCTGATTCGTCTGCGATATCAAAAAATGGTGTGTCCATTGGTCCAGGATTTACATTAGTGATGAATATCCCATCTTTTTCAACTTCCTGGCGCAAAGCATTACTAAAACCAAGTACAGCATGTTTCGATCCAGCATAAGCAGCTGCTTTAGATGTAGCTACTTTACCTGCTAAAGATGCTATATTGATAATATGTCCTTTACCTTTCAGCTTCATAGAAGAAAGTGCCAACTTAGAACAGCACATTACGCCAAAAACATTCACTTCAAACATTTGCTTCATGTCTAGGAGTGACATCTGTTCTACAGTTTGAAAAAGACCATATCCGGCATTATTTATTAAAACATCTATTCCGTCAAATTGCTCTTCAATTTGATGGAATGCATCATATACTAAATTTTCATCTGTCACATCTACTACAAAATAATGACTTTTTACAGGATACATTTCTTCTAGCTTTGTCTTTAGATTTTTCAGTTCCTCTTCTCTTCTCGCAATCAGAACTACATTTGCACCTTCTTTTGCTGCAGAAAATGCTAAGTCTTTACCTAGACCACTAGAAGCTCCTGTAATAACGATTGTTTGGTTCCTTAACCTCAAACATTTCCACCTCAATTACTGACTGAATGCTCATTCGCTTTATAAACAAGTATACCATCATTTCTTTCATCTAAACGAATAAAACCAAGATTCTCTAAATAATCTAGTTGACCAATAGTTTCTGATAAAGTAAGTGATAGTTGTTTTTCATAAATTTTTGGAAATAACATCTGACATACTTCAAATGCAGTTAATGGTTGCTTCTTGATCATTTCTAATACTTTTTCTGCTCTAGCTCTTTGTTTTTCTAATCTAATTTCGACTAAACCTTTTACATCAGTAACTGGATCGCCATGTCCTGTATATAATTTCGTAATCGGTAACTCAGCTATTCTTTGTAAAGATTGATTATACTGAATTAATGGTTTTGGACGTTCCAACTCACCATCTAAAGGTGGTTCAAGTAATGGATTTGACGACACCTTATCTAAAAGTAAATCGCCACCGAAAGCAATTCCATCATCTTCACTATATAGAGCAATATGTGAAGTTGCATGGCCAGGTGTATAAAGTACTTTTACATTAAATAAGCTTTCTATCTGATCGCCTTCACTAATTACATCAGTTAATGAACGTTTGCATGAGTACGGGATTTTTTTAATAGAACGAGGCATTTTTTGAACAAATTGACTTGGAACACCATATCTTTTTGCATTTTCAATGAAATATTCATTGTAATAGTCTAAAAAAGATTGTTCTTGTGTTAGATATGGTTTATTTCGTTCATGCCCTAAAATCTTTACATCCTCATTAAATACTTCAAGAAGTCCAGAATGATCCGGATGATGATGCGTTAAGATGACTTGTTCAATATCGCTTAAATCAAAGCCAATTGACTTTACACCACTTTTTAACGCTTCTAAAGTTTCCGCTGTATTTGTTCCTGTATCAATTAATGTTAATAAATCACCTTCTACTAAAAAAACATTTACTGTTTTCATCGCATACGGAACCGGAAGAGTAATACTGTGGATTTTATTAGTAGGAATCATGTAATGCCTCCTTATGTGAATCTATATAAAATATATTCTAATATATAAAAGATGAATGACAAACAAATAATTTACTAATTTAACTATAAACTATACTCCATTTTAATCAACTTATCTGAAATAATAAATCATCTTTCAAAAAATTAATATTGTCTTTCTCCTTAAAAATAAGCTTTATGAAAGAAGTTTGTGTTTTTGCACTACACCATTTTGGACGTGTGGAGAGCATCGCATTAGGTATATACACCAGTATCGTCTCACCTGTCCCGATTCTTCCCTATCAGTTTACTATCAATTCTGATTTACTTTTTTATAGATTGTTATTTTTCAAAAGTAAACATTTCCCAATATAAACAGCTGTTAAAATAAATATTTAATTAATTTATCATTAAAAAACATTAACATCGCCTAAAAAACTAATAAAATTATTTTTTTAGACGATGTCAACAAGGAATATACAAATCATTTCTCTAATATAAATATCTATTACAATATAGGTGAGGTGAAATGTAATGTTTCTTGGAAAAATTGCGTTTATCGGTGCAGGTAGTATTGCAGAAGCATTAATAGTTGGACTGCTAGAGAGTGGCTATCTTGAAAGTGATCAAATTGCCATTACAAATAAAGAGGACCTTGAACGTCTTGATAGTTTACATAACAAGTATGGTGTATTAGCAACTTCAAACAGACAGCTTGCGATTACAGGTGCAAGTGTCGTGTTTTTAGCTATGAAGCCAAAGGATGTTGGAGCAGCACTTGAACAATGTAAAGATTTAATCAATGAGAAACAACTTATCATTTCATTAGTTGCAGGTGTCTCTATTAATACAATCAGACAATTATTAGGAAAAGAATCAATAAACATTGTAAGAGCCATGCCTACAACATCTTCTTTGGTTCGAAAATCAGCTACTGCTATTTCATATAGTGATGAATTGCCATTTGAAAAAGCACAGATTGCAAAAAGATTATTCGAACGTGTAGGAATTGTGGCGAGAGTTGAAGAAAACGAATTACACGCAATGACAGGACTATTTGGTAGTGGACCTGCTTATATATATTATGTGGTCGAACAATTTGAAAGAGCAGCGATGTCACTTGGTATACACCGTGATATTGCAAAACCATTTATTCAGCAAACATTAATTGGTTCAATTTCAATGCTACAAGAAACAAATAAATCTCCACTGACATTAAGGAAAAAAGTTACTAGTCCAAACGGAACAACTGAAGCAGGTATCTCCGTGCTAGAAGATCGCGAAGTCGCTTCATCATTTTTAAACTGTTTTATTGAAGCAACCGTTCGTTCTAGAGAAATACAAGAGGAATATGAAAAAATATTAAAAATTTAAAAGCTTGTCATGACTCTGCTCTTTAGGTAATACAATGATACAGGTAACTGTACGTTGTCCTAAGGAGGAGAGTTTAATTATGAAATTAACAAGCAACGAGATTTTACGAGCTAGTATTAAACGGATTCTCATCACAATAGCTTTAATCATTACACTCATCATTCTAGTAGGATTTATCACAATTAGTTATATTGTTGGGAATTCGATGGTTGAACCAAAAACCAACTCCAAATCCTATTCTCAATTTGACACAACTCTCCTGTTAATCAAAAAGGACTTCCTTACTACAGTAGATTCAATCAACCAAACTATTAATTCATTGCTAGATAAAAATGACCACTAAATGTGGTCATTTCTTATTAACTAATCAAATTTTATCCAAAATAAAAAAAGCAAGGTAATAAATACCTTGCTCCATTCAAATCATATATTTTAACTCTTAACGGAAACTTCTTCATGAATAATATGAAATTCTTTTTTCAAGATTGCTTCTTTTAACTTTTTATAATGTTCTTCACTAATTGTTGGAGGGATTGTAATTAAAATTCTTCTATAAACTGAATCACTATCTAAAGTAATACAGCTTTTTACATTTGCATATTTGTTTACGATATTTGCTAATCTAGATAAAGCACCAACATGCTCCATCGTACTAACAGTTAATGAGTAACCGCCATCTTTTAAACCCCAAGCTTCCTCTAACAGTTCAAATACTGTTTTGTGTGTTAAGATTCCTACAAACTCGTTCAAATCATTTACTACTGCTAAATATGGAAATCTTTTAATCGTAAAGAATACTTTAAAGAAGGGTGAATCCTCAGAAATCGGATCACATTCTTTTCGCACAAAATCATTTACCGTTTTTCCATTTAATGAGTCATTTTCTACTAAATACTCAGCTAAATCTACTTTATATAGGTTACCAACATATTGCTTATCATTTTCACTTAATACTGGAATACAACGATAATTTGATTTCTTTAGTAGTTCCCACGCAAATTGTGCCTCTGTTGACACCATACAATGTACAACTTCATGTTTTTTTACGATATTACCTTTAATTCTCACTTTATCCCTACTTTCGTTCATTTACTTTCTCATATTGTTTTGTTTTAAATTTTTACAAAGAATTTTCATAGACAAAAAAGTAATATTCACCTCAAGTCAAATGAAATCCTTGTTCAATTAATACATTCGCTCTTTCTGTCAAAGTACCTCTATCTTCTGATACAAGTCTGTAATTTTTTATTAGAAAGACATTAGAGCACACAACATGTTCATTATATTGACTTAATAAGGATATTATTCCATGAAAAGACTATTTCTGTTATTTTATCACGTTAATTATTCTCCATTCCTCTAAAGAATTGACTTTTCTATGACTTTCTAAAACTAATAAAAAAATCACTTATAAAAAGTGATTCTTTCTCTGTTTTGACTATTTATATAAGATGTCGTCTTTCAATGAGGCAACTTTCGTTAAAGCCTGGTCGATATCACTTTCACTTACTCCAAAGTGTGCTAATGCATCATGTAAATGTTTTGCGATTGCATCAAAATGCTCAGGTTGGATATTCATTCCCTCATGTGCCTTGGCCATAGATTTCCCCGAATATTGATTAGGGCCACCTAGTGCAAAGCTTAAAAATTTTGCTTGATGCTTTCGTTGTTTTTCCATATCTGTATGCTCAAAAAAATGATTTACAGTTTCGTCTTTTAGTACTAATTCAGAGTAAAAATAATCTACTACTTTCGAAATAGCGTCCTCTTGACCAAATTTTTCATAAAGTGTCTGTTCCATTAAAATCATTCCTAACATTCTAAGATAGAGTTATTTTTCCCAGTTTGTAATTGACTATTCAATGATTCTTACATTCTAAAAAATACAAATTAGGATTAAAAAGAGAAGAAAAAAAGAAGAGATTTACTCTCTTCTTTTTAAATATGTCATTAAGCTTCCTGTTTAAAGGTACTTTTTAAATCTTTCTTTAATTGTTCAATTTTATAATCAAATGTCTGAAGGTCAAATTCTGAACGAACTCGAAGCTCTAAATCACGAATTTGCTTTTCAAAATAATTGAAATCAATTGAAGGCATTTTACTATTTAGTAAATGATGAGTTTCATTGATTTTCTTTGTTGCATGTGCCATATTTTGACGCGACATTAAATCAAACTTTTTCGTATGAAGCTCTTTTAACTTTTTTTCAATTTGATCAACTTGCTCATGCATAAAGTTAATCTCTTCTTCTGTTTTCGTAATTAGTGCAGCAAATTTATCTGCCTGCTCTTTATAAAAAGCTAAGTCTTCATTAGCACGCTTAGTTAAATCTTCAACACCAGCTTCAGTTGCAACTTGTAATTGTTCTTCACGCTTTGTTACCATTTGAAGCGCACCTTCACGTTCTACTTGGAACTTCGTACGTAATGAATAATGTCTTTCTAGTAAACCTCTTACTTTACTTAATTCATTTTCTGATTGTTTGATGAAATAATTTAATTGAGAAATTGGATTTTTATGTTCCTTTTCATCTAAAATTCCGTGTAAATCTGCAGATATTTGGTCTTTAATACGAGTAAATAAGTTTTTCATGTTCAACACTCCTCTTAGTTTAATGGTTTGAAATTTTCATCATAAATTTTGTATTCATCATCTTTTAAGTTTTTTTGGTTTTTATAGTCCTTATATAGGTAATAAAGCAAAACAGCTGCTGCTACTCCTATTAATGAAGGAAGACCACTAATTGCGATCGATAATCCGATTAAACCAATAATCACCCAAACTATTTTCATAAAGATTGAATCTGTTTTCATAAACTTTTTAAAACTGTAATACGTAATCAGTAACCCAAGTCCTAATGCAATTAATCCACCTAAATTCGCTAAAGCAACACTAATTAATATTAGTACGAGGATAAACATTAAAAATTTTTTCATTCCCTCGTTCGCCTCCTTTCAACTTATACTCTTATCTTATACAAGTTTTTACGTATGAATAATGGCCTGAGGAATGGTTTTATATCAGACTTAAGAAGTAGAAGAGTTGGTTTTTGCTTATAAATAGGCATTTTCTCAGCTCATTTCAACTTTTTTCACCTTTTATAATGTAAAGCCTACTAGTAATTATCTTCCTTTTAGATTGGCTGATTTCGTAAACATGGTTGCTATAAGTATGCGTTAGTTGATTACAACTTCTGTCTTTGTCGTTTTTAATCCAAAGAGCAACAACCATTTAGAACAGAACCTTTAGAATAAACAAAAAAAACCAGTACCTTTTAGAATCATCTAAAAGAGTACTGGTTTTACATTAGAATTTTGGAAGTTTGACTCCTGCCTTTAATTCTAACAATTGTGATACTGTAACAAATTGATATCCTTGTTTTTGTAAAGCAGGTAAGATTTGTTTTAGGGCGTCAATCGTTTGGGTTCGATCCCCACCATGATCATGAAATAAGACGATATCCCCTTTTCGCGTATCTTTTAACACATTCGAAACGATTTTATAAACGCCTGGATTTGACCAATCAAATGTATCTTGATGCCATGACCACATGACTGTTAAATAGCCAAGCTCATGTACTGCGTTTATTGAACGTTCACTGTAATATCCAAATGGTGGTCTAAATAAAACAGGTTCCACATGTGTAGCATTAATAATTGCTTCATGTGTTTTTTGAAGCTGATTTCTAATTTGTTCATCAGATAAATATTGAAGTCTAGCGTGACTAAATGTATGATTAGCCACTTCATGACCTTCTTCAATTTCTCTAAGTGCTACCTCTGGATATCTAGTAACTCTCTCCCCAATTAAAAAAAATGTTGCCTTTGCATTATACTTTTTCAATAAATCTAGCACTTGAGGTGTGTATAAATCATTTGGGCCATCATCGAAAGTAATGGCAACCACTTTTTCTTTAACAGGCACTTCCCAAATCGCTGTACCTTGCTTCTCATAATAATATCGATTTTTACTTGCAGCACTTACATTACTTGAAATACTTAGTATCATTACACAAAATAAAAGGATAACTTTTAACAGTTTCAAAGCGCCGACCTTCCCTTAACACATAATAACTATATCATGTCACTAAAGTGGTCTTTTATGCGTTTAATAAATCCTTATTTAAACTCGTGAAATTTCAAATTCATCAAAATCATTCGCTATAAAAGTGTTTTCAAAAATAGAACGTGCTTCATTTAATAGTGTATTTGATAATTCACCTTGGTATCTAGCGCTAATATGTGTTAAGAACAAAGTATGAATATGTTCCTCTTTAGCAACGGTTGCTACTTGTGTACTTGTACTATGAAAATAGTCGAATGCGTGCTTCGTTTCTTCATCAGCAAATGTAGATTCATGTACAACTACATCCATTCCCCTTGCAAGTAACTGACTTTTTTCGGTCATTCTTGTATCACCTGCAATAGCAATTTTTCTTCCTTTTTTTGATGATCCAATGAAATCATTTCCATTAAGGACTCTTCCATCTTCTAGGGAAACCGTTCTGCCTTCTTTTAGCAATTTATAAATTGGCCCCGGCCCTACTCCCTGATTTTTTAATTCTGAAACATTTAATTCTCCTGGTAAATCCTTTTCAATTATTTGATAACCAAATGACTGAACACCATGCTCTAGCTCAATAGCGTTTACTAAAAATGTATCATCCTCAAAAATGATTCCCTCTTTGATTTCGTGATACTGAATTGGATATTTTAAATATGTTCCACTTATTCTAAAGCTAGTTTCTACATATTCTTTAATTCCTTTTGGTCCATAAATCGTTAATAAATCTTCTCCACCCAAAAAAGTTCTGCTACTTAATAATCCTGGTAACCCAAAAATATGATCACCATGAAGATGAGTAATAAATATTTTCTCAATTCTTCTCGGGCGAATATTAGTATGTAATATTTGATGTTGAGTAGCTTCCCCACAATCGAACAACCAAGTAGTTCCTCTTTCTTCAAGAAGTTGTAATGCGATACTCGTTACATTTCGTCCTTTTGATGGCATTCCTGCTCCAGTTCCTAAAAATACAAGCTTCACGATCATGCCTCCATCTAAATCATTTCTACTAGTTACAGTACCATTTGTTACCTGAAAATGCCAATACTTTAAAGAATGATTTATACATAAATTGGGAAATTTACACAATAGAGTTTTAAATATAAATTCATGGAGGATTCCGATGGGAAAAAAGTTTTTCCAACTAGTTTCATGTTCTATTATCGCAAGCCTGATCTTCGTAGGCTGTAGTAATCAGAATAATAATGTAAATGAGTTGAATAAAAATAAGGATTTAAAGATTGGAATCGTCACAAATAAAACTGGTATAAAAGACCATTCATTGAATCAGGCGGTTTGGGAAGCTATTGAGAAAACTGGTAAAAAAAACGGGTGGAAGGAAAAGGAGCATTATCAGTATTTAAATGCAAAGACAGAGGACGATTATCAAAAGCATTTAAAGAAATTTGCAAAAGAAGACTATGATTTGATATTTGCTGTCGGATACCCATTTAAAGAACCCCTTAAAAAAATAATCAGTAAAGACGAAAAAAATAATTTTGCATTAATAGACGCTATTGTTGAAAAGCCAAATGTAGTCAGTATTACATTTCATGAAGAGCAATCATCCTTTTTGGCAGGAATCGTTGCAGCGATGTCCACAAAGTCTTTGAAAGTTGGTTTTATTGGAGGGTCTAAAGGGAAATTAATCGAAAAATTTGAGTACGGTTTTAAAGCAGGTGTAAAATCGATCGACCCGAAGATAAAGGTTATATCAAAATATGCAAATGCATTTGATCAACCTGAACAAGGAACGAAATTAGCTTCAACTATTTACTCTGCAGGTGCAGATGTTATCTATCAAGCAGCTGGCGTAACTGGTTTGGGCGTATTTTCAGAAGCGAAAAAGTTGAAGAAAAGTGGAAAAAAAGTATGGGTTATTGGTGTGGATCGCGACCAATATAAAGAAGGTTTACCAGAGAATGTTACACTTACATCAGCAATAAAAGATGTTGATAAAGCAATTGACGAAGTAATCACAAAAACCTTAAAAGGTAACTTCCAAGGTGGAAGAATTTTAAGATTTAGCATAAAAGATCATAGTGTCCGATTATCAGATGAGAAAAAAAATTTAAATAAAGATATTAAAGAACAAATTTCATTGTATGCAGATAATATAAAATCTGGAAAAATTGTCGTTCCTACTACAAAAGAAGAATTTGACAAATTTTCTCCAGTTAAACCGGAAAAAGAAGCAACTAAGAAAAAAGTTAAAATCATGAAGTAACAAAATACTAAGGTTAACAAAACTCTTTGTCCAAAAATCTTGTCATTGTGCATATAGTATATTACCAGCAAATAAAGGTTAGGTGTTATACGATGACATTACATGATTTTTTCTTATTATTTTATTGTTTCATCATTTTTCTTTCCGTACCAATTGGCTATCGTTATGTTTCTACAAAAACAAGAAAAACCGGTGAATTCTTACCTTATTTAGTTAGTTCACTAGCATTCGTTTTAGCTGATGGTATCATATCAATCTTGACTTGGATTGCAATCACTTCATCCATGAACACCTTTATGTTTGTAGGTGGCCTACTAACAGGCATGATTTTTACATCATTATGCGGATTTTTACTCTTTTTCGTACTACTATTAAGACGGAATACCTTTCTTGATGAATATGAAGAGTCTTCAATCAAAATAGAAGCAAAAAATGGTAATCCCATTGACCATTCAATTATTAAGAAATAGAGTCGTTGTACACTATTTCTTTTTTGTGTTTATTGAAAGTTTGCATTCAAAATACATATAAATTGTGATTTTCAAACAAATATGTTTATACTTTCATTAATAGATTTAGGAGGTTTAATATAGTGAAAGTTACAGTTTATTCTGATTATGTATGTCCGTTTTGTTATTTAGGGAAACACCCTTTAGAAGAAGCATTAAAAGAAGTTGAAAATGTTGAGGTGGAATGGAAGCCGTTCCAATTACGCCCTGAAGGCTCTGAGCCGCTAAGTCCTAATAGCTCATATATTCAACAAGGATGGAAGTTTGGTGTTCAACCACTTGCTGAAAAACTAGGTGTTGAAATGATCTTACCATCAATGGATCCACATCCTTCTACTAAAAAAGCTCATCGTGGTTTCTTATTTGCAAATGAAAATGGTAAAGGTTCTGAATATGCACAAGCTGTATTAGCAGGATTTTGGACAAAAGGTAAGGAAATCGGGGATGTAAACGTATTAGCTGATATAGCTGAACATTTAGGACTTGATCGCGATTTATTTATTGATGCTGTTTCAAGTACATCTTATGATCAATCAATTCAAAATCCATCATTTATCAATGCAGTACCTTCTTTTATTATCGGTGACACTGTTTTACAAGGTGTGCAAAGTAAGGAAGCATTTATCCAAGCTTTAAATAACCAAAAACAAGCTGAACAGTCTTCATTAAGCTGTGATATTGATGGGAACTGCTAAAGAGGTGTATACTTACACCTCTTTTTTTATTTTCATATCTTCGCACGTTTGTCTCACTTGGTTCCAGTCAATTAAGTATGGATTTCCGCTTATACTTTTTCTAGTCTCACCACTCATCAATAATTGATTTTTTAATAAATCTGGAAAAATAAAATAGCCATGACCACTACCATCATAATAGATAGGCTTTAATTCCATTTGTACACCTCCAGTACTTTTTCACTATTTATATTCGCCCTCCTTAAGAACTATCCTTTTTGTTTTTTCTGAATTTCCCGATACTTTTGTCACGAAATTAAAATAACCTTCAAGAGAACCACTTTTTTTTGTAAAGAACTCCCACCTTTAATAATTTTATTTTTCTTACTATAATGAAGATAAATCCATTTTTGAAAGGTGTTTTTACATATGATTAAAGTCGGTATTATTGGTCTTGGAGCAATCGGTCAACGATTAATCCCTTTATTTTTAAAACATCCAGAAATAAAAATCGTTGCGATTTGTGATACGCTCGAAGAAAGACTACAGGAATTTGCTAATCAACTAGAGACTGTTCATACTTTTACCAATCACAAAGAGATGCTTGCAAATACTGAATTAGATTTAGTTTACGTTACTGTTCCTCCAAAATATCACCATTCTGTCGTTTCTGACGTGATTGACAATGGAATACATGTTTTATGTGAGAAGCCTTTAGCTAACTCAATTGAAGAAGCACTAAGTCTTTATCATCAAGCGAAAGAAAAAGGAATTCTTCATGCGATGAATTTCCCTTTAAACTACAACGCTGGTAGTAAAACATTCGCTGCTCTTATTAAAGATGGATATGTAGGGAAGTTAAGAAGAATTGAATTAAAAATGCATTTTCCAAACTGGCCTAGACCATGGCAACAAAATGAATGGGTAGCAACAAAAGAACAAGGCGGATATGTACTTGAAGTAGGCGTACATTATATACAACAAATTCAAAAGATTTTTGGAGATATGAAAGTTATACATAAAAATATTCAGTACCCAGAGAATCCAAATGCCTCAGAAATTGGTATTATCGCAAATTTAGAATTAAGTGACAAAACGCCAATTTTAATAAATGGTCTAAGTCAAATTGCAGGAATTGAAGAAATCAAATTCACTGCGTATGGAACTGAAGGTACATTATCTTTAGTGAACTGGACAGATGTTGAAGGTGCTAAAATCGGAGATCCTATCCAAAAGATTGAAACAGATGAATCTTTGAATGATTCATTAATACATAATATTGTAAAAGCTCTTAAAGGCGAAGAAGCAGTCATTATTGACTTTGCTAAAGGCTATGAAGCACAAGTTGTCTTAGAAGCTTTAAGAGGATAAAAATGACACAAGTAAGTTTTCACGAATTAGATGAAATTGATGAAAGTGACTTGTCATACGCAGTGATAATGGCAAGGTATAATGAGAAATGGATTTTTGTAAAACATAAAAATAGATCGACTTGGGAAATCCCTGGTGGAAAACGAGAAGAACATGAATCAATCATTGAAGCAGCTTAAAGAGAATTAAGTGAAGAAACTGGGGCAATAAGATTTCGAATTGAATCCGTTTGTATTTACTCTGTGAGTGTTCAACAAACTAAAAACATTTGGACAGTTATTCTTTGCCGAAGTAAATCATATCGGTAACTTACCTAATTTAGAAATAGGTGAAATTGACTACTTTGATGAAATTCCTGAAAATCTAACATATCCACTCATTCAACCTTTTTTAGCAAAGAAAGTAGAATACTTACTAAAAAATTGCAAATAAAAAATAGTGCAGCCAAATTGGTTGCACTATTTTCAATTTATTTATTTAACTGGAATCCAGATTTCTGAATAGTAATCATCACTTAACGGATTACCGCCTGGATACATTTCAAATTCTGGAATTCCTGCGTGTTCATAGCCACTTCCTGGAAACCACTCAGAAAAAATTTGTTTCCATGCTTTCTGCATCGCATGAGGCATTGGACCGTTTACCGCAAAGACAGCCCATTTTGAGGCTGGTATTTCATGATGTTGGAAACGCTCAGGTACGTTCCCCTCATATTCAGTAGCAACCCAATAATTAAGCAGATTTTTTTCTTTTTGGTCTTGATTCATTGTACAAACACCTAATACACCTTTAATCTGACCATTGTTCAACTCATATAATTGATCACTTGTACCGTTAGCATTTACTTCATCCCATAATTTTGGAATTTCTTGTTGTTGCTGATCATTTAAACATGAAAATTCTTTTTTTACACCGATAATTTGAAAACGTTCTTTTTCTACAATGTTAAATTGCACTGGTTCTGCTCCCTTCAAACTCACCTGTATGACGAGGCGGTTATACGATTTTAAATTGCCGATAAACTTTCTTGCTTCACTTGGTGTCACACCATGTTGTTTGCGAAATGCTTTTGTAAAAGCTTCAGGAGAGTCATAACCATACCTTAAGGCAATATCTATGATTTTATGATCAGTTGTTGTTAGTTCTTTTGCCGCTAATGTCATTCTTCTTCGTCTTATATACTCTGCAACATTCGTATCAGTCAAGATTGAAAATGTCCGTTGAAAATGAAAAACAGACGAATTCGCTTGTCTTGATATGTCTTCGATCGATAAATCCTCTAATAAATGTTCTTCAATAAAATCAATCGCCTTTTGTAATGATTCAACCCAAGCCATATGACTCACTCCCTTAACTACATCCTATCAATTTATTTACATGTCATCCTGTCTTTTTGTGCTTTCATTTGACAGGTCTCTCAATAATTCTTTCTATTCTACTAAAAATCGCTTCTTCCTTTTTCTTGAATGAATCCCTACATATGAATAGCCAACAAGATCTTGTTGG
>NZ_JBALMS010000038.1:0-14736 GCF_036962205.1 Bacillus sp. JJ664
AAATAATATATACCCTGGTTTTCATTGAGATGTATTCATTGGAAACCAGGTTTTTTAATGACAAATTTTATTAATTGACCTACATTGTCTTTAATTTTATACTTAAGTGATAAATTTACAAAGGTGATAAAACATGAAAATATATATTAGAGGACTAGACGATCATCGTTTCCAAAGACCCTTAGAATTATTATCACAATTATTCTTTGAAGATTGTAATGTATCTTTAGTTGAAATAGAAGATGCAGATTTAGAAATACAGTTCCATTTAGATGAACAAAATAAAGCTGTATCAGGTGAATTAGGAAAAGATATTCAATCTGCTACTACCTATGTAGAAGGAAAAGATGAAAAGGAGTCTTTCAAATTAAAAAAGAAAGCCGTTAATTTCGTCTTTTTAACATTGCTGCAGGATCAAACTAAAATAGAGCAAAAATGGGGAATTCTTACTGGAATTAGACCGACAAAACTTCTTCATACAAAATTAAAAAACGGCATGACAAAAGAAATGGCACATAATGAATTACGTAATGATTATTTAATTCATGAAGAGAAGATTCAATTGATGCAGTCAATTGTCGACCGTCAACTTAAAGTTATTCCTGATCTTTATAACTTAGAAAATGAGGTTAGTATTTACATTGGGATTCCATATTGTCCTACGAAATGTGCATACTGTACTTTTCCAGCTTATGCAATTCAAGGTAAACAAGGAGCTGTTGATTCATTCTTATATGGTTTACATTATGAGATGGAAAAAGTCGGTGAATTCTTAAAAGAACGTGGTATTAATATTACGACGATTTATTATGGTGGAGGTACGCCAACAAGTATTACAGCCGAAGAAATGGATTTACTTTATGCAAAAATGCATGAATCTTTCCCAAATATGAAAAATGTGCGCGAAATAACGGTTGAAGCTGGAAGACCTGATACGATAACACCTGAAAAACTTGATGTATTAAATAAATGGAATATTGACCGTATTAGTATTAATCCACAGTCTTATATTCAAGAAACATTAAAAGCAATTGGTAGACACCATACTGTTGATGAAACAATTACGAAATTCCATTTAGCTAGAGAAATGGGTATGAACAATATCAATATGGATTTAATTATCGGCTTACCAGGTGAAGGATTAAAAGAATTCCAATATACATTAGATGAGACTGAGAAATTAATGCCTGAATCTTTAACTGTTCATACATTATCATTTAAAAGAGCATCAGAAATGACGCAAAACAAGCAAAAATACAAAGTTGCTGAACGTGAAGAAGTACAACAAATGATGAATGAAGCTACCGTTTGGACAGAAAATCATAACTATCATCCATATTACTTATACCGTCAGAAAAATATATTAGGCAATCTAGAGAATATTGGTTATGCTGTAGATGGCCAAGAAAGCTTATACAATATTTTAATAATGGAAGAAGAACAAACAATCATCGGATTAGGCTGTGGCGCATCAAGTAAGTTTGTTCATCCAGGTACTCGTCAAATTACTCGATTTGCGAATGCGAAGGATCCAAAGTCGTATAATGATGGTTATGAACATTATACAAACGCTAAAATTAAAATTTTAGACGAGTTATTTTCAAAAAAGTGAATGACAATTCAATAAAATAAAGGATTTTCCCCTTTCAATGTTTAATGTTAAAAATAAACATAAATATAAAGGGGATTTTTTATGACAATTTCTAACACAGCAGATCACATTTTATTAAAAAAAGAGGGTCGTGTAGCTACAATTGTTTTTAATCGACCAGAAGTATTAAATGCAATGAACGAAGAAACATTTAGACAGTTTAGAGACGCTTTAGATGACATTAACAATTCAGAAGTAGACGTAGTTGTACTTTGTGGAAATGGCAAAGGCTTTTCATCTGGTGGAGATTTAAAATCAATGTTAAGTAATACAGATGATAGTGCATTTTCACCTGTAATGGATTTGATTTCAGAACTTGTTATTAAATTGTATACGCTACCAAAAATTGTAATCAGTGCAATTCACGGACCAGCAGCTGGAATTGGATTAAGCTTAGCGTTAGCAAGTGACTATGTACTAGCGCACGAATCTGGCGTATTAGCAATGAATTTTATCGGAATCGGACTAATCCCTGATGGTGGTGCACATTATTTCCTTGAAAAAAGAATAGGTGAATCAAAAGCAAAACAACTGATATGGGATGGCCAAAAACTAAATGCAACAAGCGCTCTTTCATTAGGGTTAATTGATGAAGTCATTTCAGGAGACTTAGAACAAGAAATCAAAAATCGCGTAAATGGTATTTTACAAAAACCAGTAAGCGCAATGATTCAAACAAAGAAAATATATACAGAAAACAACCTAGATAAACTAACAAAAGTATTAGCAGCAGAAAAAAACGGACAAGGCCTAATGAGAAAAACTGCAGATCACAAAGAAGGCGTACAAGCCTTCCTACAAAAAAGAAAACCGGAATTTACTGGGAAGTAAGAAAAGTGGAGGCGACTGTTCAGCTCCGACAAGCATAAGAACGATCTTAATAAAGGTTGCTCTTTAACCTTTTTAAGTTTGGGCTTATGACCTCGAGGAGCTAGGAGCCGGAACTAGACAGTAAGAAAAGTGGAGGCGACTGTTCAGCTCCGACAAGCAAACTCTTTCACTTTATAAGCAAATAGAAAAAAGCTGCGAAATATCATTCGCAGCTTTTTTATGGATGAAATAAAAGTAGTTTTCCAATTGGATTGATGCATCGATGAGTTTTATCAAGTGCTCCAAGGATAGCTAGTTTTTCTTCTCCGATTTTTTTCGCTTCTAGGTCAGAGTTAGCTTCAAATTGTTCGTCTACAATAGATTCCCCGCTTTGCTCAAATGCAGTAATACGATAGAGTGCCATGATTTTTCCTCCTTGAAATTCTCTATAATTCTTATTTTGGCATAAAATGAAAAGAAGTGTAAAGTAATAATTTGAATAATTAGAAAGTTGTAAATTCAATTTAAGTATATATCTTAACCATTTGTTACATTATGTCTTATTTTTTGTACCAAGATTGTTGGGATAAGTGAGTGTTTTAACGTATAATAGTGTACGTGACATAAGAATACATATTACAAAATGGTTTTAATTTGTTAGGAAAACTGAATTATTTTTCTTCATTTTATGTCTACTAATTTATTGATGTTGCAGAGGCTCATTGAACTAGAAGAAAAATAGACTTGTTGGAGGTACATGATGGATAAAAAAGTATATGAATATGAAGTGGGCGAACGCTTCGTGACGTTTTTGTTTTTAAAAGCTGTTACAAAAGGTGTAGCAAGTAATCAAAAATCATTTTTATCTTTGACATTACAGGATCAAAGTGGGGATATTGAAGCAAAACTTTGGGATATCTCTTCAGAACAAGAAGAAGCGTTTGTAGAAGGTGCAGTTGTAAAAGTAGAAGGGGAGCTTCATGATTATAGAGGAAAGCTTCAATTAAAGTTACGTCAAATTCGTCCTGCAAAAGATACTGATGAAGTAAATCCTGAAGACTTTTTTGCAAGAGCGCCAGTAGCGAAAAATGAGCTATACGAAAAAATTACTTCTTATATTAATAATATGGAAAATGAAAAACTTAAAAAAATTACCGAATACTTAGTATTAAAAAATGAAGATGATTTTCTTGAGTTTCCAGCAGCTACAAAAAATCATCATGAATTTGTATCTGGTTTAGCTTATCACGTATATTGTATGTTGAAACTAGGCGAATCAATTGCAACTTTATATCCTTCAATTAATAAGGATTTATTATATGCAGGCATTATTTTACATGACTTAGGTAAAGTTCGTGAGTTATCTGGTCCTGTTTCAACAAAATATACAGTAGAAGGAAACTTACTTGGACATATTTCATTAATGGCAATTGAAATTGGAAATGCTTCTATAGAACTTGGGATAGAAGGGGAAGAAATAACTGTTCTTCAACATCTTGTATTAAGTCATCATGGAAAATATGAGTATGGAAGCCCGAAACTACCACTAATTAAAGAAGCAGAAATCTTACATTATATTGATAATATTGATGCAAAAATGAATATGTTGGATCGTGCACTTGAGCGTGTAGAGCCAGGTGAATATACAGAACGCATTTTCCCGCTTGAAAATCGTAGTTTCTACAAACCTAAGTTTTAATCATTAGTAAGAGAAACCTAAAAGGATCATACTTACATTCAATAAAAAATCACAGTTCTTATGTTCTAAGAACTGTGATTTTTTTGAATCAATTTACTTAAGTGGTGCACACTCCTTCCAAATGAGAGTGAATTTCTGGATATGAACTGAACAAAAGGATTAACCGATTTCTACAAATAAAATACTAAAATAATCATACTTTTTCTGAAGTGACCATATAATGAAGCAAATGCTTGTCTACTAAGGAGGAAAAAATATGTTACTATTACCGTTTTGGATGTATATTGTCATTTTAGGGATATTTGTGAGTGGGTTTATGGTGTTGTATACATCTAAGCAAGATAGAGATGCAGATGAAGCTTTCATTGAAAAAGAGGGAGAAATTTATTTGCAAAGAATTAAAGAAGAAAGAGAAAGAAGAGAGCAGCTATTAATTAGTTCTGAAGTTTCTTCAAATTAACAAAAAAACTGCCTAACTTAATTAGGCAGTTTTTTTTATGGATTATTTCTTATTTTGTTTTTCTAAATCTTTATCTTCTAGTTTGAAATCTGCATCTTTAAGTAGAGAGTCTGAAAACGCTGAGAAGTTTTCTTGAGTTAACTTAGAAGCAGCAATCTTTTCGCGAGCTTCTTTTTCATTTACTTCTTTTTTATCAACTACTTTAATAATGTGGTAGCCAAATTGTGATTTTACTGGTTCACTAATTTCGCCAACTTTTAAGTTATATGCAGCTTCTTCAAATTCAGGTACCATCGCACCTTGGCCAAAGTAGCCTAAGTCTCCACCTTTATCTTTTGAACCAGTGTCAGTAGAATATTTCTTTGCAAGTGCCGCGAAATCTCCACCAGCATCTAATTCTTTTTTCACTTTTTTAGCAGTAGCTTCATCTTTTACTAAGATATGGCTTGCTTTAATTTCTGGTTTGTAATTTTCGATTTCCTTTTTAGTAACACTTTTTTGAGCAGCTTTTTCAGTTAATAAATCGATCTCTACTCGCTCTTTAAAAGCTTTTTCATCTTTAAAGCCATATTGAGTTAAGAATGCTTCAAACTGATCACCATTTTGTGTTTTATACTCATTGAACTTTTTATCTACTTCTTTATCGCTTACTTTAAAGTTTTTACGTAGATAATTTTCAATAGCCATTTGTTTTAGCATTGCTAAGCCAGCTGTATCTTTCATTTTATTATATAAATCTTCTGTTGTAATATTTCCTGAATTTGTTTTAGCAACTACGTCATCACCAATACTAGATGATCCACATGCTGCTAGTCCAAATACTGATGTTGCTAAAACTGCAGATACGATTAACTTTTTCATTTAAACATCTCCTAATAAATATTTAGACTTTATTTCTTCGTAAAAGAAAAATACCTAGCAAAGTATGTAAAATACATTTCCAATACATATCTAACTTTCTAATAACTGGAAATAACTTCACTTAATATATCATATTTTCCTTCAATGTGACAAAGTTTATCCCAAAAAAAGAAGAAATTGGAACGTATTTATAAAAAAAATTTGCAAAAAAGAAGCTTGTATATGTATGTCCTTAAAAATAAAATAGGCATTTGTTTAAAAAATAGCTTGCCAATCGTGACATTCGCACAGTCATTTGTAACTTTCGTTTATATATTATATAGAGTTACTTTTAGGAGGTTGGAATAATGGGAGCTAGTTCATCACATGAATTCGTATTAATCGTCGTTTTATTTATCTTATTAATTATCATTGGGTGTTCTTGTCTATAAGTGGTTCTCTATCTTTGAATTTAGAGAAGTACTAGGACTGTTGCCCAGACCATTTTATGATGCACGCATAAGATAAGATATGTAGCTAAAGGAGGTGTATATGATGAGCACAGGATTTCATGGTGGAGGTTTTGCTTTAATCGTCGTACTGTTCATCTTATTAATAATCGTTGGAGCAGCTTGCATATAATGTGTAAATAAGAAAAATATTCAACCGAAAGCTAAATGCTTTCGGTTGAGTTTTTAATGAGATAAAGAACAGATATACATAGAGCAAGGAATTGGGTGTCGAAATGAATAATAGAAGGGTAATAGGATGAATTTTTGGAGGGGAATTTTTGTGAATCGTTGAACAAAGTGGGTTAAAAACAAAAAGCGGTAGGATATAGTATCTTTGACCCGCTTCTTTTTGGTTGAGCAATCGTCAAATCCTTAACAGGTTAAGTTTGTCGCTCGAATTTAGAAAGGATACGCTTTCAATAAAAAACTTTGGAAAAGACTCTTTAATTAAGGTTTCTTAATCAGACGATTATCTTCTTCAATAAATTCTTTATCGATATTATCTAAAGTCGTTTCAAATATATCGATGAAATCTTTACCATAGATATTTCTTAAAATAGCCATGATTTCCATATTCTCAGGGAATTTACCATAGAACTCTTTTAATGGCAAAGTACCTTGGAAAACTGAGTTTGTTTCAGGATCGAATTCTTCTAATATATCTAATAACATGTTTTTGCCTTTTTCAGTTAACTCAATATAAGTATTTCGCTTATCTTCAACTTTTTTTGAAAATACTAATAAACCACGTTCTTCTAGCTTTTTAGAGAAATTAAAAGCAGTTGATACGTGCATTACACCAAATTTAGCAATTTCAGAAATTGAGGCACCCTTTAAATGGAAGGCGATCATTAAAATATGATGTTCATTGATATTTAAATCATAGGGTTTAATCCATGTTTGCCAGTCTTTTTCAACTGACTTCCATAATGCTTTCGAAATTTGGGCAATTCTTTGACTAAAAATCAAAGCTTCTTTCATTGTGTACATCTTTTGTTCAGTTTTCATCAATTCACCTTCTTTTCTATTTAACTATCTATTTATTATTATGCCAATAATATCTGAATAAATAAAGAACTTTTAGTTAGAATTTTTAAAAATTTTCACAAAGTAGTTGATAAAATTCTACAATTTTATATTATAATAGAATGTTATAAGTTGAAAAAGATATGCTCATATAATGTTGGACGAATCTTAAATAGGAAATATTAATATATTTACTAAATTGTTATATAGTAAATATAAACTATATAACCTAAAAAAAATAGAGTAAATGAAACGAAATGCGTAATATCCATGAAATGGAAAATAAAAAATAGGAGATCTGGGATCTCCTATTTTCTTATTTAATAATTGTCATAATTTATTATTGCTTAATAATATTATTTTCGATTGATTTTGCAATCTCTTGCAGTAGTTCGTTTGTGTATTTTTCTGAATTGGTCTGCCATTTTACATCGAATCCATCATTTTTTCCATATCGTGGTAAAATATGCATATGATAATGAAATACAGTTTGACCTGAAACTTCTCCACTATTATTTAATATATTTACACCTTCAACATCAAATGCATTTTTTATTGCGTTTGCAATAAGTGGGACTTTACTAAAATATGTAGCTGCAGTTTCTTCACTCATAGAGAATATATTTTCTACATGTTCCTTCGGTATAACTAAAGTGTGCCCTTTTGTAACCTGGCTTAAGTCTAGAAAAGCCATAATATTCTCATCTTCATATACTTTTGAAGATGGAATTGAACCTTCTGCAATTTTACAAAATATACAATTAGAATCATGTGCCATCGTAAACAATCATCCTTTACATTTTTTTCCTATTTTAACATAAATTCCATTTTTGCTGATAACAGAAAATAAAACAAGAAGCAACTAATAGTTGCTTCTTGCTGAAGGAGAAAGATATGATTTGTTAAATTGCTTTAGTTAAATTGTCTTTAACTGACACCTCATTTGCTGTAATGTTCAATTAATTTGTACACCTTATATTAAAAATATATGCTCTGCTCGAGACACCTCATTTACGAGTTGGTATACTAATGACCTTTGTGTTTAATGATATTGTTCAAGCGCACCATCCCCTTAGATGTTTTCACTGCTGTTTATACAACGATGTTTTGATCTTTCGGAGATACCTCATTTCACTTTAAACAGTTATCTTACAATGGTTTGAACGCAAACTTGATTTGACTCTTTAACAAACACCTCATCTCAAAATGGTTAAAAACCGGAAAAGAGAGTGTTTCTTTCCCTTCAAGAATTATGATACCCTTTAGCAGAAATAGTATTCAAAAAAAGAAGGATTTTTTTTTGGAGGAAGATAAATATGATATTAAGGAAGTAAAAGTTAATATTTGTTACAATAAATCTGAAAGTACTTTCGAAAGGATTTGTAGATAATGACTTTATTACATGTACAAGATGTATCAGGCGGATATACAAGACAACCTGTTATTAAAGATGTTTCATTTACGATAGAAAAACACGAGCTCGTTGGGTTAATTGGTTTAAATGGAGCTGGCAAAAGTACAACAATTAAACATATTTTAGGACTATTAAAGCCATTAAAAGGAGAAATCCTAATTAACGGAAGAAATTTTGATGCTGATCCGACTGTTTACCGTTCAAGCTTATCTTATGTTCCGGAATCACCAATGATTTATGATGAGCTTACATTACAAGAACATTTAGAAATGACAGCACTTGCATATAACATCCCTGAAAAAGATTTTAAACAACGAAGTGAAGAATTAATGAAAACATTTCGTCTTTATGAAAAAAGAAATTATTTTCCTTCCACTTTTTCAAAAGGTATGAAACAAAAAGTTATGATTATTTGTTCACTAATCGTACAACCAGAGCTATACATAATTGATGAGCCTTTTCTTGGGTTAGATCCAATTGCAATAAACGATCTTTTAGAAATCTTAAAGGTTGAAAAAGAAAAAGGTGCCGGTATATTAATGTCGACGCATATATTATCAACTGCGCAAATCTATTGTGATTCCTTCATTATATTACACGAAGGTGTAATCATTGCTAAAGGTACTCTAAATGAGCTTCAGGAACAATATAAGATGCCAAATGCGTCATTGGATGAAATTTATATCTTTGCTACTAAGGAAAAATCAATATGAAAACGGTCAAGCAATTATGGTCCAGCAGGTATAAAAGTTATTTAAAAGAAATTAGTAAGTATGGACGTTATATCTTTAATGATCATATTAAATTTGTTCTTGTTTTTGGATTTGGTGGGGGAGCATATTACTATCAACAACTATTGAAAACAATCTCATTAGATTTTCCAGCTGTTTTATTTATTTCAATTGTGTTTGCTTTACTAGTGACTTCTGGGCAAATCACTACATATTTTAAAGGGCCAGACTTGTATTATTTGTTGCCTTTAGAAAAAAGAATGAAAGGATATTTTATTAGATCCTATTTCATAACTTTTTTAGTGCAAGCTTATTTGCTATTAATGTTTTTGGGTGTTATATATCCAATTTATAAGAAGTTTATGTTGGGGGAAACAACAAGTTTTATTGTTTTCATTATCATTATTTTCTTATTGAAGGCATACCATTTATTTGTTTCATTTCTACATACATCTAATAAAGGAATTTTAAGTCGAGCTCTTGATTATTGTGTAAGAGCTATCGGTTCATTTTTCTTTATCTATGCTTTATTAAGCAAATGGAACATTATCCTTCTATTCAATCCGATTATTTGGTTAGCGGTTTATGCAATATTAATTCAAACAATTAGTCAGAATAAGAGGGTACAGTGGGAAAGGAATGTTAAACTTGATACTTCTCGTTTAGCGAGTTTTTATCGTTTTGCGAATTTATTTACAGACGTGCCTTCTATTCAGCAACAAGTAAGACGACGTAGATGGGCTGATCCAATTATAAAAAACATAAAAACAAAGAATGCAGCTGATTATTTATTAGTAAGAACATTTATAAGAAATGGTAATTATTTAAGCATGTTTATTAGACAATTATTTGTTGGTGCATTTGTTATTTATCTTGTTCCGACAGTTATTGGGAAAATAATAATCGGTGTTTTATTGTTATACATGATCGGGATTCAAAATATGGCGATTTTAAAACAATATAATTATCATATGTTATGGAAAATATATCCTTATACAAATGACGAAAATAAAAAATCCATTTCAACTCTTTTGTATATACTACTGGTAATATGTAGTGTAGTTTTTAGTGTAATTGTACTGGTTAAAGGAATGACAGCATTAAATTTTCTTTTGATGATCTTCATTTATCTGGTGTTTTCAGTTTGGTTTATAAAATTTTATGTGTCAAAAAGGTTGAGCCAATCACAAAAATTGTAAAGGGTGAACCAAATGGATTCTTATGAACTGCGAATTCAATACGAGTTATCAAGATGGAAGCAAAAAATATTAACCGATTCAAACGTATTTAAAACGTCTGCTAAGAAAATACAATTAAAGATACAATCGTTACTTCCAGAGCAAATACAAGATTTACTAACCCAATCAATTAAAAATATGATGACTTTGTTCATCGGTGGTTCATCTGTTTTTAGTGGTGGGAGTGAAGAGTATGATGCTTTATCACTAAGGGAACGTGATGACATTTTAGATAAAAAACTGAATGAATATAAGAAAATTTCTGCTGTAGAAGGTGCAGGAACTGGTGCAGGAGGTATCTTATTAGGACTAGCTGATTTTCCTTTACTAATGGGAATTAAAATTCGCTTTTTAGTTGAAGCAGCAAAAATTTACGGATATGCACCAAAAGATGAAGTTGAACGTCAATTTATGTTGTATATATTTCAATTAGCATTTTCAAGTGACGAACATCGAAAAAAGACTTTACATGTGATTGAAAATTGGGAAGATCAAATAGATCAAAATCCACAAATAAATTGGGAACATTTACAACAGGAATACAGAGATCACATTGATTTAGCGAAGTTACTACAATTAGTACCTGTTATTGGTGCACCTGTAGGAGCGTATGTGAATTACCAACTGCTTGAACAATTAGGAGAAACGGCGAAAAACGCATATAGACTTAGACATCTAAAGAAAAAAGGAGAACTTTTGAAATAAAGTTCTCCTTTTTCTTATTTTTGATCAACTAATTTATGTGAACTCATTAGTGACTTTAAAGATACTGATCCAAGCGTTTTTGCAGCAATTAACATCGCTTTTTCGTCAAAATCAAATTTTGGGTGATGATGCGGGTATGCTTCTATAGTATTTGGTTTTGCTCCAGTGAAAAAGAATGTTCCCGGAACTTTTTGAAGATAATATGCAAAATCTTCTCCACCCATTTTTGGATCCATTTCTTTAACGTGTGTAACTTCATCGATAGTAGCAGCGACTTGAACTAATAATTCTGTTTCTTTTTCATGGTTTACGACAGGAGGATAGCCATCATCGTATTTAAATTCATAAGTAACGTCATTTGCAAAACAGATCCCTTTAATAATTCGATCCATTTGCTCTTTAACTTTTACTTGCGTTTCTTTCTTAAACGTTCTCACTGTTCCAATTAAAGTTGCTCGATCTGCAATCACATTAAATGCATTTTTAGCTTCGAAACTTCCGATAGATAGTACAGCTGTATCAATTGGATTTGTTTCACGGCTTACAATTTGCTGAAGGGCCATAACTAATTGGCTTGCAATAACAATACTATCTTTCGTGCGGTGAGGTTCAGCACCATGACCACCTTGACCTTGGATCGTAATTGAAAAACGATCTGCCGCCGCCATTATTGGCCCACTACGGTATCCAATTGTACCTAAATCTTCAATTGCCCATAAGTGAGTTCCATATATTTCATCAACACCATTTAGACAACCATCGGCAATCATTGAGACTGCTCCTCCTGGTGCATATTCTTCTGCATGTTGATGAATCAATACGATTTTTCCATTCCAATGTTCTTTTAGTTCATTTAAGGCCTTTGCTAAATACAATAATGTTGCAGTATGACCGTCATGACCACACGCGTGCATAACTCCAGGAACTTTAGATGCATAAGGTACATTCTTTTCATCTTGTATTGGTAATGCATCAAAGTCAGCTCTTAGTGCAATTGTTTTTCCAGGATTTCGACCATGAATTGTAGCAACAACACCATTTCCACCAACATTAGATTGATATGTAATACCTAATTGCTTATAAAAGTTTTGAATGAATTTGGCAGTTTCGTATTCTTTAAATGAAAGCTCAGGATGCTCATGTAGGTATCTTCGTGTGGAAACCATTTCTGGAAAATATGATTCTAATAATGTAAATAAATCAGACATTTTTTCATTCCTCCTACTATGTATCTATCTTTACCTATTCAAGAAATATATCGGTAATCCTTTAAAAAAATGCTAACGAATATATTGGCGAAAAATGTATTTCCAAGGAAATAAGTAGCGAAAAAAAGAAATTAATGACTAATCAATGGGAAAAAATGGATATACTATGATGGAAATGGTATGAGAAATGTAGGTGAATGCTTTGAAAAAATGGGGATATTTAGCAATAGGATTGTTAGGTGTTCTATTAATCAGTTTTATTGGATTTTTACTCATCGTTTTTTTAGGAAACTATGTAATAGATGAAGAGAAGCTAGTTATCCATTCTTCATCAGAAATGGTTGATCTTGAAGGGAACTTTGTTTCGAAATTATATAATGAAAACCATCAAATTGTTTCGATAGATGATATACCAGAATATACACAACAGGCAATTGTATCAATAGAAGATGAACGATTTTACAAGCATCATGGAATCGATGTTCAATCAATATTTCGGGCAGTCATCCATGACTTAAAGGCATTTAGTAAAGTACAAGGTGCAAGCACACTCACACAACAACTTGCTAAAAACGTGTTTTTAACAAATGATAAAACATTTATGAGAAAGACAAAAGAGGTTATTATCGCCATTAACCTCGAAAGAAAATATACAAAGGATCAAATTTTAGAAATGTATTTGAATCAAGTATATTTTGGACATGGAGTATATGGTATAGGTGGTGCATCTAAGTATTATTTTGGGAAGGATATAGAAAATCTTTCATTAGAAGAAAGTGCCTCTTTGGCTGCATTATTAAAAGCTCCTTCACATTATGACCCAGTTTCTCAGCCAGAAAGAGGGCTAGAACGTAGAAATTTAGTCTTGTATAAAATGCTAGATAATCATTACATTACTGAAACAGAATATAGTAAAACAAAAGCCAAGCCAACGGAGTTGAAAATTACTGAGCAGAAATTTGAAAACGGTTATGCAACATATATTGACATGGTTATTAAAGAGGCTAAGGAAAAATACGATATTTCATATGATGAGTTGTTAAATGGTGGTTATAAAGTAGTCGTACCAATTCATAAGAAAACACAGTTAACAGCATATAAGTATTTTAAAAATGGAAACTACTTTCCTGGTACCGATGAGTTTGCTGAAGGTGCATTCGTTTTAATTAATTCAAAAACAGGTGGCGTTGAAGCAGCTATTGGAGGAAGAAATTATTACTTCCAAGGACTAAATCGAATAAATGTAAAAAGACAACCAGGATCAACAATTAAACCATTACTAGTTTATTCGCCAGCACTGGAGACAGGTAATTATAATCCATATTCATTAATACCTAATGAACAGAGTGCTTTAGGTGAGTATAAGCCTAAAAACTATAATAATGAGTATTCAAAGAATATGACAATGTATAAAGCAATTCTTGAATCAGCAAATGTGCCAGCAGTTTGGCTACTAAACGACATTGGTATAGAGGTTGCTAAAAATTACTTAGAGAAAATGAATATAAGTATTCCAGATAGAGGATTAAGTATGGCGTTAGGTGGGCTTAAGAATGGGTTAACGCCATTAGAACTCGTGAAAGCATATAGTACCTTTGGTCACGAAGGAGATGCATTAGAACCATTCGTGATAAGCGCTATCTATGATCATAACAATGAATTAATAGCGAATGCGAAAATTAAAGAATATAAAGTATTTTCATCTCAGACTTCTTGGTATATGACTAAGATGCTGAGTGGTGTTGTAAAAGAAGGTACAGCAGATAAAGGTGTATTCGAAGGAGATTTAGCTGGAAAGACAGGGTCTACAAATATTCCAGGTCAAACTAACGGTAATAAGGATGCTTGGTTCGTTGGATATACACCTGATGTAATTGGTACAATATGGATGGGTTATGATAAGACAGATGCAAAGCATTTTTTACGAAATGGTAGTACTTATCCAACAATTCTATTTAAGAAGATTTTAAGAGAAGCTGGAAGAGAACCGACTACTGAATTTGAAAAACCTAAGAATATCGCAGACTTAGATTCTCCAATCGAACTAGAGCCAATTAGTAATCTCAAATCGAAAGTATCTTTCTCTCCATTTGGATTATTCTCGGTGAAATTAACTTGGAAAGTACCAATTGATGAAAGACAACAATATCATATTTATCGAGTGAGAGATGGGAAAGAAAAATTAATTGATACAGTTACAGGTGTTGGCGAATATCGTGATACTTTTGTAAATGTATTTAATGTTTCTTCATATTATGTAGTTCCTTATAATCCTCAAACAAAAGAAGAGGGTGAGAGGTCTAAACTTGTCAATCCAAACATAAGAAATAAAGAATAGACATTTTAAGGCTCTCCTTCTTATCTAAAGATTTGAAGGAGAGCTTTTTATATGTGGATTTATATTTAATTTCCAAGAAACACTCATAGATATATGGGAAGTTA